>JALSTJ010000074.1 GCA_026983815.1 Flavobacteriales bacterium | reverse complement strand
CTATTGCCATACAAGAATCGATGACTTGCATTTCGACAGACAATCCTTCGGATACCAATATAGAATGGGTTACCAAAATATTTGATCAATTGGGAAAAACCGCCATTATTGACGATGAACTGATGGATGCCGCAACTGTTTTAGCAGCCAGTGGAATAGCTTTTGCCCTACGATATATACGAGCCAGTATGCAGGCGGGAGTTGAAATCGGGTTTCATTCGGATTTAGCACAATTAATTGCCGCTCAAACCGTTAAAGGCGCCAGTGATTTGATATTGCAATCGGGACATCATCCCGAAAAAGAAATTGATAAGGTAACTACCCCGCTGGGAATTACGATTACCGGTTTAAACCAAATGGAATTTAAAGGATTTAGCTCATCTGTCATCAAAGGAGTTTTGGAATCTTATAATAAAATTGTCAAAATTAAGAATGATAAAAAGTAAAAATTTACATAAAAAATATGGAAATTTGGAAGTCCTCAAAGGTGTTGATTTAGAAATCAATAAAGGGGAAGTTGTAGCCATTGTAGGACCATCGGGAGCCGGCAAAACCACTCTTTTGCAAATTCTGGGAACTTTGGACCAACCGACCAATCATCATTATGAGTTATCCATAAACGGAAAAGATTTAAAAAAACTTTCTCATAAAGAATTATCCGATTTTCGTAATAAAAACATCGGTTTTATCTTTCAATTTCATCAACTTTTGCCCGAATTTACAGCTTTGGAAAATGTGGCTATCCCTGCTTATATTGCCGGCTTATCAAAAAAAGAAGCCGACACAAAAGCAGCCGAAATATTGGAACTTCTGGGATTGAAAAATCGATTGCATCACAAACCTTCCAAACTTTCGGGTGGAGAACAACAACGAGTGGCTGTGGGACGAGCATTGATAAACAATCCTGCAGTGATTATGGCAGACGAACCCAGTGGAAATTTGGATTCGGAAAATGCCAAACAATTGCACAAACTGTTTTTTGAGTTACGCGATCAATTCAACCAAACTTTTATCATCGTTACTCATAATGAAGAACTTGCAGAAATGTCCGATAGAAAATTAATAATGAAGGATGGAAAAATCATCAACACATGATATTTAAAAATCCTAACATATTATATACACTCATTTTGCTATCTATTCCCGTGATTATTCATTTAATCAAATGGAAAAAATATAAGAAAAAACTTTTTACCAATGTGGCTTTTTTAGAAGATTTGGAAATCAAATCCAGAAAAAGCAGAAAACTAAAAGAGCTACTGGTTTTATTGACTCGGATATTGGCTTTAGCTTTTTTGATTCTTGCATTTGCTCATCCTTATTTCCCATCTGAAGCCCAAAAGAAGCAAATTCAGAATATTCGAGAAATTATATTTTTGGATAATTCTTTAAGTTTGTCAGCAAATAAAGGAAATCAAAGCATTTTTCAATTGAACAAAACTCAGTTAATCAACTATTTGAAAGATGACCAAAATTATGTATTTTTTTCTAATGATAATTATATTCCGGAAATATCCGGCTACAAACTAAAAAAAATTCTTCAAAATTTGGATTACAGTCCATCAATTTCAAATCAAACAAAAATTTTAAAAAAAATAAATTTATCCTTGAGTTCCCAATCCATAGATAAATATTCTAATCATGTTATTTATTTATCCGATTTACAAAATATTTATAATCAACCATTTACACAAGAACTTTTTCCTAACAACAATCAATATTTTTTAAAAATCGATAAAAATTCGGATATTGAAAATGCCAGTTTAGACAGTTTAAAGTTTATCAGAAAAACAAATGATCAACTGCAATATAAAGTTTGGATTTCATCAACCAAAATCGGTAAAAAAATACCTATCCAAGTTGTAGAAAATAATTTGATTTTATGGAGTGGAACAGCTGACTTCAAAACCAGCAATCAAATTGAAAA
The DNA here is from genome assembly GCA_026983815.1 of Flavobacteriales bacterium. Taxonomy (GTDB): domain Bacteria; phylum Bacteroidota; class Bacteroidia; order Flavobacteriales; family Flavobacteriaceae; genus JALSPZ01. Next base: position 15,756 of record JALSTJ010000074.1, on the reverse strand, counting down.
GAATTTTACTATTCCCGCACAAGATGTTTTAACCGCAAAAATAAGCATTACAGACACCAGAGGTTTTCCCTTTGATAATCAATTGTATTTTACCTACAAACAACCCGAAAAAATCAAAATTTTGTTTATCGGAAATACTATACCTGAATTTCTCAAGAAAATTTATACTCCTGATGAATTTGAAATGGTAAAAAAAAATCCACAACAAGTTGATTATGAAAATATTGATACTTATCAATTGGTAATTTCATATCAAAATGACCTAAAAAATATATCTTGGGAAGCTTTGAAAAAATATGTGGAAAAATACGGGAACTTGGCGATTATCCCGAATTTGAATAAATTTTCTTCTTTGGAAGATTTTAATTATAGCTTACAAAAATTATCCATTCCTATTCGAGCAAAAAAAATTGATACACAAAAAGTTTTGTTAAATACTATAAATTTCACACATCCTTTTTTTAAAGGTGTTTTTCTGAAAAAAGTCCAAAACTTTGCTTATCCGTTCGTAAAAAAACATTTGGTAATTTCATCGGGAAAGAAAAGTCTATATCAACTCAACGACCATACTTCTTTTGTTGAAGAAATCTCGCAAAACGGAAATATTTTTATATTCAATACGGATTTGGATCCCGAACAGACCAATTTTGCCGATGCCCCATATTTAGTTGTCCCTTTATTTTATCAAATGGCTATTCAATTTCAAAATCATCAACAACCTTATTTTACATTAGCCGAAGAAAATCAATGGAAAATAAAAGCAAAACTAAAACCCGAAGAAATACTCAAACTAAAAATAGACAATGATATTATCATCCCCTATCAAGTAAATCAAAATGGAAAAATTCTCATGCAAGCCGGGAAAAATTTAAAAAAAGCCGGGATTTATCAAATTCTATATAATAACCAACCTATTGATTTTGTTGCATTTAATTACAATCGTAAAGAAAATACGCCAAATTTTTATGAAATACCCAAATTTAATAATATTCAAAAAATAAAGAATATCAGACAATATTTCAAACGAAAAGATGCCTTAACTAAGGAAAAAGATCTTTGGAAATATTTTGTCATCCTATCATTACTGTTCTTATTGATTGAATTTTTAATAATCAAATTTTGGAAATAAATGCTTAGTAAAATTCGTCTCATATTATTTCCATTTTCCTTTCTTTATGCGTGTATAACCGGCATTAGAAATTTGTTATATGACTATGGTTTTCTAAGAACCGAAAGTTTTAATATTCCCTTGATTAATGTTGGTAATCTAAGTTTGGGAGGGACAGGAAAAACTCCGCAAATAGAATATTTAATCCGTCTCTTATCCGAAAAATACGAACACATTGCAGTTGTTAGTCGTGGATACAAACGAAAAACCAAGGGAATTATCTTAGCTGACGAAAAATCCACTCCCGAACAAATCGGGGACGAACCTTATCAAATCTATCAAAAATTTCAAAACATTTTGGTTGCTGTTAGTAAAAAAAGAGTTCCTGCAATAAAAAGACTTCTAAATTTGGATAACTCTCCCAATATCATACTTTTGGATGATGCTTTTCAACATAGAAGTATCAAAGCTTCCCTGAATATTTTGCTAACCGAATATGCTCGTCCGTTCTACAAAGATTTTATTTTACCCGTTGGAAATCTTAGAGAATGTCGTAGTGGAGCTAAAAGAGCCGATATTATCATTGTCAGCAAATGTCCAAATGATTTATCAAAAAACGAACAAGAAAAAATAAAAAATAAGATAAAAAATTATACTGCTGCAAAAGTTTTCTTTTCTTATATAAAATATGATGAAAAGGTTTTGGGTAAGAACAAGCAATTGTCAATGAATAAATTATCGGAATACAAGATATTATTAGTAACCGGAATTGCAAATCCCGATAAATTATATGAATTTTTGTCCAAAAAAAATATTAACTTTGAAAGTTTGAAATATGGCGACCATCATTTTTTTAAACCGTCGGATATTCGGGAGATTAAGAAAAAATTTAAACAAATTGATGCAAAGCAAAAAATTGTTTTAACAACCGAAAAGGATTTTGTCCGGCTTAAAGAACATTTGGATTTGCCATTGTATTATATTCCTATTGAAACGGAATTTATCGAAAAAGAATTGTTTAATAAAAAAATTTTGGATTATGATCACAGCATTAAATGAATTTGAAAAATCTTTGGAAACAGCTGAATTTATCTCATCAAAAATTGAATCCAAACCCGAATATGCTATTGTTTTAGGAAGTGGATTGGGTTCTTTGGTGGAAGATATCGATGTAATATTGGAAATACCTTATAAAGAAATTCCCAATTTTCCGGTTTCCACGGTCAAAGGACACAAAGGTTCTTTGATTTACGGTATCTTGAATGGAAAAAAGGTATTGGCAATGAACGGACGTTTCCACTTTTATGAAGGATACTCAATGAAGGAAGTTACTTTTCCCGAAAGAGTTTTTTGGCAAATGGGTATTCGCAAATTAATTGTTTCCAATGCATCCGGAGGTGTCAATAGAAATTTTAATATCGGAGATGTGATGTTGATTAAAGACCATATCAATTTCTTTCCCGAACATCCGTTACGCGGTCCCAATGACGAGCGTTTCGGTCCCCGTTTTGTCAATATGAGCGAGCCATACAGCAAAAATATGCTACAAGTAGTTCGGGAATATGCCGCCGAAAAAAATATCAAAATCAAAGAAGGCGTTTATTTGGGATTGCAAGGACCTACATTTGAAACCTTAGCCGAATATACTATGGTTAGAAACATAGGTGGCGATGCCGTTGGAATGTCCACCGTTCCGGAGGTAATTGTTGCCAAACATATGGATATGGAAGTTTTCGGTATTTCGGTGATTACGGATATAGGCACTGCCGAATTTATTGAGGAGGTCAATCATCAAGAAGTTTTAAAAGCAGCCAAAGCCGCCGAACCGGTAGTAAGGGAGTTGGTAGGTAAATTGGTGGAAAGATATTGATTTATAAAACTTAGTAACAAAAAAATCCCGCTAAAACGGGATTTTTTTGTTATAAGAATATTAGTTTTGAATCATAAGTGAATTACTTCTCCATAAGCAGCTGCAACGGCTTCCATAACCGCTTCACTCATAGTAGGATGCGGATGTATGGATTTTAGTAGGGTATGTCCGGTAGCTTCCGCTTTACGTGCCGCTACAATTTCGGCAATCATTTCGGTAACATTGGCACCGACCATATGCGCACCTAATATTTCTCCGTATTTTTTATCGATGATGACTTTTACAAAACCTTCGGTATGTCCTGCGGCTTTTGCTTTTCCGCTGGCTGTAAAAGGAAATTTTCCAACCAATATCTCATGACCTTTTTCAAGAGCTTCTTTTTCGGTATAACCGGTAGAAGCCACTTCGGGACTCGTATAAATAGCTCCCGGAATATTGGTATAATCTATAGGTTCAGGGTCTAATCCTGCTATTTTTTCAACACAAGTAATTCCTTCAGCTGATGCCACATGAGCCAATGCAGGACCGGGGATCACATCACCAATGGCGTAATATCCGGGAATATTTGTTTCATAAAAATCATTTACCAAAATTCTACCTTTTTCGGTTTGAATGCCCACTTCTTCCAAACCGATGTTTTCAATATTCGGAGTAATACCAACAGCAGATAAAACAACATCTGCAATGATTTCTGTTTCTCCTTTTTTACCGGTCATTTTCACACTGACTTTTCCATCATTCATCTCTACTCCGGTAACTTCGGTAGAAGTCATAATTTTTATTTTAGATTTTTTGAATGAGCGGGTCAATTGTTTGGATATATCTTCATCTTCCATGGGTGCTATCCGCGGCATATATTCAACTAAAGTTACTTGTGTTCCTAAAGAATTGTAAAAATATGCAAACTCCAAACCAATAGCTCCTGAACCCACTACTACCATACTCTCAGGTTGTTCTTCCAAAGTCATGGCTTGACGATAGCCAAGAATTTTGTCTCCATCTATTGGCATATTAGGAAGCGAACGAGCTTTGGCTCCGGTGGCTATAATGATATTTCCTGCATCCAAAACAGATGACAATCCGTCTTTATGCAAAATTTCCACTTGTTTACCGGGCAATATTTTGGCTAATCCTTCAATAACCGTAATTTCATTTTTTCTCATGAGAAATTCAACTCCTTTACTCATACTTTCAGCCACACCTCTACTTCGTTTAATAATTTCATTAAAGTCTGCCCTGACATCATGAGAAATAATACCATAATTTGCAGAATGTTTTATATAATTAAAAACCTGTGCGCTTTTCAATAAAGCTTTGGTCGGGATACAACCCCAATTGAGACAAACTCCACCTAAATTTTCTTTTTCTATAATGGCAGTTTTCAATCCCAATTGTGCTGCACGAATGGCGGCTACATAACCCCCCGGACCACTTCCAATGATAATTAAATCAAATTTCATATTCAATATTTTTTAAAACGTATCAAATATAAAAAAAAGCCATGAAAAAAAGAAGGACTTAGCAGAAAATTATTTTAAAAAACGAAATCCCAATAAGGAAAAAATTTTCCCCTCCAAACTTTTAGTATATAATATTATATCTCTGGAATTTCCGATTTTTAACCAGTGAGTAAATTGTTCTAAATTGGTATTAAATCTTTTAAAACGAGGATAAAAATCCAAACCTTTTATGTTTTTTATGAAATATTCATTATCAGAAAATATTTTTTTGACTTTGAATTTAGGACGGTAATATCTAAGAAAAGGTTTTAAAGAATGAATATCCAAAATAATATGTTCACATTGATTACAAATAAAAATCTCATTATTCTCAATCATATAGGAATTAATTCTGTTACTGCCACAATTACAACATTCGAAAAAAGTTTCATTACTAAATTTTGGTTTCAATATTTGTTTAATATGCTTTTTTTGTTTGGAATAAGCATAAGAAACTTTTAGTAATTTGAACAGATAATAGATTGCAAATAAATAAATTATTAAAAATAAAAATTCTAAATTTTTTGTATAAATAAAACCGTCATACAATCCATGAGCTAGTACCGAAATCAAAAAAGCCAAAAGCAATCCCAAATAGTTTTTCTTTATTTTTTGATGAATATAAAAAGCGATACCCATATAAACTGAAAAAGCAATGTGTCCAATTGTGGCAAACAGAAAACGAAAAACCAAGGTCCAATATGGTGCATCGGAGTAATAGGAGTATTGAATATTTTCTATTACCGAAAATCCCAAAGAAACTGCTGCAATATAGATAATCCCATCTACAATTTCATCAAAATCTTTTGAATAAATTTTATACAATAGATATAAAGCCAACAATTTGGATAATTCTTCAACAGGTCCGACAATCAGGATACTATCCTTTAAGTTTTCTTCGGGTTGTATAAAATTATAAAGAAAAATTGCAATTACCACAGCTAAAATTCCACCGAAAAATGTTAATAATATGAGTTTTAATAAAGGTTCTTTATCATATTTATCGTAGGAACGAATTTTTAATAAAAACAAAAAACCAACAAGATAACTAATTGATACTATAATCCAAATATTATTCATAATTTTTTATTCTTCATGCGCATTGTCCCAATTGATTTTTATAATGGCCGCTATCAATATAATCGCACTAATCCACTGGACAGTTGATAAAATATGGTTATTGAAAACATAATCAAAAAAAATAGCAGAAACAGGAAAAAAAAGTTCCATGATGGTTGATAAAATGGCTTTTACTTTTTTTAATCCATAGTAATAAAGGAAAATAGCTCCCAACCCACTGGTGAGAATAATGATGATGATATAAATCCAGTTTTTTGAAGTAACCAAATAAAAATCCCATAAATGTCCTGTCAGCAAGACAATAAAAAACATGATAAAAGTAGTCATTCCGTAACGGAAATAAGTAGCAGTAACAAAATCCAACTTATTAAGAATTTTCTTACTGAATACCGTAGAGCTTCCAAAACTAAAAGCAGCCAAAACAGCTAATCCTGCAGCCATTATGGTATTTTTATTTTTATCTATATGAGGAATTGTCAGACCAAAGGTTAAAAAATAACCTGCAATCAAAGCAATGAAAGCCCATAATAAAAAATGTTTTTTTGGTTTTTCTTTGAGAATTATTGCAGCCAATAATATAGCAAAAACCGGTTGTAATTTTTGTAAAAGCACCACAATGGAAAGCGACTTAAAATTTACCAAAAACAATGCCTTGACAATAAAAATTGTTCCCAAAGCTCCCCCAAACAAAGCAACTAAAAACAAAGCCAATTTCTCTTGGGTATTGAGAAATTTAAAATATTTAAGTCTTTTATATAAAAAAAGAGACATCAGCATGAAAGGCAAAAAATGAAGTATAAATACGACAAATTTCACATCCAGATTATATAAGCCGGGCGTTAAGACTATTCCGTCAAAACCCCATAAAGTTGCAGCAATAGCGATGCTAACAGCACCTATAAGCGTACTTTTTTTGTCTCTTAATTTTTGATAATCCATCAATTTTCTATTCGTCCAAAAGTTCTTTTACTTTTTGTTCCAATTGTTCTCTTCTGAGGTTTTTTGCTCTAATGATACCTTTGGCATCCAGTAGATAAGTTTGCGGTATAGACATCACACCATAGAGTTTGGCTATAGGTTCATTCCAAAATTTCAAATTTGAAACATGTTGCCAGTTCAATTTATCATCTTTAATGGCTCGTACCCAAGCTTCTTTGGTTTTGTCCAATGAAACTCCAATAATATTGAAACCTCTATCATGATATTTATTATAGATTTGAACCACATAAGGATTTTCCATTCGGCAAGGTTTACACCACGATGCCCAAAAATCTATTAAAGTAACCTTGCCCATGGCTTGTTGCAAAGACAATTTTTTTCCTTCGGGTGTTGTTCCTATAAAAGCCGGCGCTTTACCTCCAATTTTAGTTGCTCCTTTGGTAAGTAAAGTCGTATTAACATATTTGCCTAAGGATGTATAACGAACAGCTTGCGGATAGGAATTAAAAGCTTTGGAAATTTCATCAAATTTTGCCTCTGGATACATCAATAATGATTGTAGCACAATTAACCCAACCATATCCTTGTTATTTTTGATATAATCATATTGTGATTCGACGGCTTTGTTTCGCCAATTTTCGTAACGGTTTTTTATAGAATCTCTTTTTTTTAAATCTGTTTCACTGCGATATGCCTGCATCATTGAAAGTCCTTCATTTTTTTCTTCTTTGGAAGTGCGTTCATATTCAAAAAACTTTTTGGTAAGTGCAGAAGTTGTGCCTGTAATGTCAGATGAAAAATTAAATTGTTTTTCGGCATTAATTTGAATATCCCCATCTCCTAAAATCACAGCCAACCTTTTGTTTCCGCCTTCCATTTCGATAATAGCCAAATCGGGATTTTGCTTAGGAATTTCAAAAACAAAGACACTATCTTTTACAACAGCTGTATCGATAACTTTAGCTGATAAATCTTTTTTTATTTTCTTAAGAAAAACTTTTTTTCCTTCATCAGCAGGACTGTATCCTTTGATTTTGTAAGTAATAATTTTGGGTTTGCTTCCACATGAAGCAACCAGCAAAGCAATTGTGAACAGATAAAATATTTTTTTCATAATGATTGAATTTAAAAAACCGGATTTTATTCAAAACAAAATCCGGTTTTATGAATAAATAAAATATTAATTATTTTCTTCCAATAGTTCTTTAACTTTAGCTTCCAAACGATCTCTTCTAAGATTTTTAGCTCTGATAACTCCATTTTTATCCAAAATAAAAGTTGCAGGAATGGATCGCACACCATATTCACGGGCTATAGGATCTTGCCAGAATTTGAGATTTGAAACATGATTCCATGCCAGATGATCATCTTTGATGGCTTTTAACCATTTATCTTTTTCGCCGGGCTTATCCAAAGAAACACTAATAATGTTTAATCCTTTGGGATGATATTTTTTGTAGATAGCCGCTACATAAGGATTTTCTGCTCTACAAGGACGACACCAAGATGCCCAAAAATCTATGATTGTCACTTTTCCCAAAACATCTTTTAACGACAGAGTTTTTCCATCGGGTGTTGGTGCGGAAAAATCCGGAGCTTTGCTGCCAACAGAAACTTTAGCTTTTTGATTCACTATTTGAATTGCCTGCTTGATATTAGGCATATCTTTTATTTCTTTTGGAAAACTTTCATATATCTTTTTCAATTTATTATAATTGGGTTCCGCTTGGTCATAAACTACTTTTTCAAAAATCTTTGCGCCTACCAAATTATCTTTGTTTTCTTCAATTACTTTATATTCATATTCATGACGCTCATCATCAATATTATAATATCGATTGATAATTTTTGTCTTTTCCTCTTCGGTTGCTTTATTTTGAGCAGCTTGGTAAAGTTTAGCCAATTTTTGTTGTTTATCTGAGAATAATTTTAATTGGTCAAAATAGTCATAAAGTTTTTTGTTAAGTCCCTGACTAACAACTGTGGATTTTCTCATATGGGTAATATCAATATCCACTTTAATATTTGAACCGGGTTCAATAATCAAAGGTAAATCACTGGGGACGCCGGAAACGGTTAAAAAAACCATATCGGGTTTATCTACTTTGGTATGAATACTAAAATGTCCTTCTTTGACATCGACGGAATCAAGAGTTTTAGCTTTTCTTCCTTCATATTTTACCAGCTTGGCTGTAGCTTTATCCAAACCTACTACAGTTCCGTCAATACGCACATTAAAATCGGATGAGTTTTTTTTATTGCCGCAACTTGTCAAAAATACAACTACAGAAAATAAAATCAATAATTTTTTCATAAATAATCTAATTTTTAATTTAGCCACAAAGATAATATTTTATATCTAAAATTAAATATAATTTATTCTTAAAGTTTCAAAATTGTTTTTTAATTAATTAATGTAATAAAAGACAAAACCAAAATTCCGATTCCAGTGATAATCATATAGGTGGGAACAATTAAAAAAATCACCTTAACAAAGGTATTGATAAATGATTTTTTATAAAAATATTTATAAGCTAAAATCAAATATATCAAAAAAGCAATTCCGCTAAACAAAGAAACAACAAAACCGACATAAGGAATCCGTTCCACAATCAATAAAAAGAAATAGACACTTTGCAGATAAAATACAAATATCAAGGTTTCTGTATAATTATATCCGCTTTTACGATAAAACAGCCAAGTAAAAAATGTAAAAACAGGCAAGACAAAAAACAAAGCTATGGTAATATTTGAAATGAAATTCTTTTTATATTGTTTTTGTTTGTCGGTATTATATAACGTATTATAAAAGCGGTATGGAATAATTACAGCCATTTTGTTTTCAAAAGTCGGTTTGATTTTAAATTTTTCAAATAATTCCTTTTCATTGAGTTGATTATACATTTTATAGCTCAAATAAGAAAATGTCATGGATAACTTTTTAAAAAAATCAGATTTATTAAATTCATCTACCTCCATTTTAGGGATAAAATTATAATTCTTTACCCCGTGTTGTAATAAATATGAATTATATTTTTTTAAAATTACATCCGAGTTTGAAATAAACTTTCCCTTAACAAATCTCAAACTTTTAAGACCTATTGGCTTTAGAATTTGTTCACTAATCGAATCTTTGTCTCGGATAGATAAATTGACATCCGAAAGTTTTTGGATAAAATTTTTCTGTTGATTTATCGAATCTATTTTTTTATAGTAATCAACATTTTGTTCTCTTTTATATTCCATTTTATCTTCTCCTATATGAACATTATGAGTAACACTAAAAAAATCTTCATTTATTTTATCAATATTTAACCACTTTGTCAATCCCAACAACAAAAAATATACAATACTTACTTGGATAATAAACCGAAAAGGATTACTATATCGTATTTTTTTTCCTTCAATAAATTCTTTTGGGACTTTACCCGGCTTTATAATAAGTTGAATGAACGTATGCCATATACGAGAATCGAAATTAAAAAAATTTCCAACCAAATTTTGCCAAAACATTTTGATGCTCAACCTTCGCTTATCATTTTTTTGACCACAATACGGACAGAAATTCTCATCGTGTTCCAAAGGAAAACCACAATTATGACAATAAATATCTTTGGTTGTCTCATTTTTGTGCCTCATCAGCCGGTTTTTTTCCAAATTTAAAAAAATAAAACGAACAATTACTTTTTTTATTAATTTTATGGCAAAATATTTCAATGATAAAAAAACGGAAAGAAAACATTTTTACTATCCCAAACATCATTTCCTTCTATCGCTTACTCAGTGTTCCGGTCTTGTTTTATATTGCTTGGCTAGGTAAAGAAAATCTTTTCTTCTACTGGTTTTTGTTCAATATTTTTACAGATGCTTTGGATGGTTTTGTCGCACGACAATTCAATATGCAAACAAAACTAGGAGCCAAATTGGATTCCCTTGCTGATTTTTTTATGTATCTTTTAGCAATGTATGCTATGCTGCACCTCAAGCATGATGAATTACAACCCGTGATTTTCAGCTTTTATTTAATTATCGGGTATTATTTGTTTATCGATATTTTTGCTTTAATTAAGTTCAAAGAAATTTCAAGTTTACATTTATATCTTTCAAAATTAAACGGCGTTGTTCAATCAATTTTTTTTGTATTATTATTTACCATTGGATTTAACAAATATTATTATTGGATAATGTTTACTTTGGCCAGTGTTTCTTTTTTTGAAAATATGTATTTTTTATTAAAATTAGATCAGATGCGATCGGATTTAAAAGGATTTTTTTGGGCTGGAAGAAAAAAATTAACTTGAATTGCAAGTAAAAAAGATTTTTATGAAAAAGAATATTATCTTACTATTTATGTCACTGCTGATTATAAATTCTTGTGGAAGTAGCAAAAAAACAAGAGTTCAAAAAAAATCTACCCAATATTTATTGGAAAAGTCATACAAAAAATACAAAGGAGTTCCTTATCGATATGGAGGAACAACTTCCATGGGATTTGATTGCTCCGGATTTGTTAAAAGAGTCTATTCGGAAGCTTTTCATAAAAATCTACCAAGAACCACAAAAGCCATGATGAAAACCGGAAAAAAAATCAATAAGAAACATTTAAAAATAGGAGATTTAGTTTTTTTTCATCCAACGCGAAAATATTATCATGTAGGTATTTATATGGGCAATAATCAATTTATTCATGCTTCGACTTCCAAAGGCGTAATGAAATCTTCTTTGGATAATGTTTATTGGAAAAAGAAATACATTACTGCCCGAAGGATTTTAAACAATTAATCTTAAATCCACCCCATAACTTTGGATATCCACTCCATCAATCCTGCAGAAATAAGTGCTGCTATTGTCCCCACTACATAACCCACTATTGCCAACATGGCTCCCACCGATGCCAAAGCCGGATGAAAAGCGGCAGCTACAATGGGAGCAGATGCTGCACCACCAACGTTTGCCTGACTTCCAACAGCCAAGAAAAAAAATGGAGCACGAATCATTTTAGCTACCAAAATCAAAAGTCCTGCATGAATGCTCATCCATATCAAACCTATAAATATCAATCCCGGATTTTTTAAAATTTCGCCTAAATCCATCTTCATCCCGATGGTTGCAACTAAAATATAGATAAAAACACTTCCCATTTTTGAAGCTCCTGCTCCTTCAAAATTTCTGATTTTTGTATATGAAAACAAAACCCCAAAAAGAGTTGCCAAACTAATAAGCCAGAAAAATGCCGATCCCAAAGAAGAAAAAAATGAAGTTTTATCAGAGACAAAATGAAAATTATCATGTAAGAATTCAGAAATATAACCCGAAGATTTTAGTGAAACGGCTACTGAAAAAAAAGCAATTCCCAACATCATCATATAATCTGTTAAAGTAGGTATCTTTTCAACTTTTTTTACAAAACTACTTACTTTTAATTTTAATTCTTCTATAGCCGAAGTATCTGCTTTTAGCCATCTATCTATTGCTTGTGTTTTTGCAGCACCCATCAATAAAATTGCCATCCAAATATTTGCTACAAAAATATCAACCAAAACCGTTGCTCCGTATTTTTGCTGATTATAATGAAAAATTTCCAACATCGCCGCCTGATTAGCTCCTCCCCCGATCCAACTACCCGCAAGCGTTGATAGTCCTCTCCAAAGGGCATCATTGCCGGTTCCCACAACTGTTTCGGGAGAAAAATATCCTACAATTGCCAAAGCAATAGGTCCACCGATAACAATACCCAAAGTTCCGGTAAAAAACATAATTAATGCTTTGGGCCCGAGATTAAAAACCGCTTTTAAATCAATACTTAACGTCATCAAAATCAATGAAGCAGGCAAAAGCAAACGACTAGCTATATGATATAAATTGGAATGAAATTCAAAATGTCCATTAATTTTGTTTCCCCATTCGGTAGCGATAATATTGGTTGAAGTCAAAACGGCAGGTAAAACATAAGCTAATAGTAATGCTGGAACAATTTTATAGAATTTTTCCCAAAATCCGCCTTTAAGATGGGCAGTATAAAAGATAAATGCCAAAAGTCCCATCAAAATTCCAAAAACCACTAAATCATTTGTAAACAAAGGTGCTGCTTTATAATTCATATTAATAATTTATAGGAACAAATATACAGAAAAACAAAATAGTTAAAATATTTGGGAATTTCAAAAGGTATTAATATCTTTGAATAAAAGAAAATATACACTTGTATGAATAAGATTTTCTCTCTTAGCTTTTTATTATGTATTTTATGTTTTTCCTTGGGCAAGCTTTCCGCTCAAAACAGCCGGATGATAATCCCTTCGGAAATATCAAAAAGTTTAGAAATGGAAATGCAGGAAATGGGTTCCAAACTTACTTCAAAAGACATTTATGATCCGGAAAATCTTTCATTAAATGATGCAGTTATCCAATTTAATGGTGGTTGCACAGGAGAAATTGTTTCCTCACATGGATTGATTTTTACAAATCATCATTGCGGTTATTCAGCAATTCAATCTCATTCAACTTTTGAACATAATTATATCAAAGATGGATTTTGGGCTAAATCCTATAAAGAAGAACTTCCCAATCCGGGAATGTATGTAACTTTTGTCAGGAAAATTCAAGAAGTTACAGATAAAGTCTTAAAAGGAGTGCAAGATAATATGGATGAAAACCTTAAGAAAAGTATTATTCAAAAAAATATAAATTATCTTATCAAAACTCTTCCCAAAAAAAAATGGCAAGAAATACAAATCAAATCTTTTTATGACGGAAACAAATTTTATGCATTTACTGTAGAAAATTATAAAGATATCCGTTTGGTTGGCGCACCTCCATCTTCCATAGGTAAATTTGGTGCTGATACGGATAATTGGATGTGGCCCAGACACAGTGGAGATTTTTCTATTTTTAGAATCTATGCAGATAAAAACAATCATCCCGCCGAATATAGTCCTGATAATGTTCCTTATCATGCCGATAAATATTTCAGAATTTCAATAAAAGGAATCAAAGCTGGAGATTTTTTCTTAATTTATGGTTTCCCAGGAAGAACTCAAGAATACTTGCCGTCTTTTGCTGTTGAACAAAAGGTAAATATTATCAATCCTGCACGAATAGAATTAAGGGAAAAAGTGTTGAATGTAATGGATCAATTTATGAAAAATAACGATACCATTAAATTAGAATATACAGCAAAATATGCAAGAATTGCCAATTATTGGAAAAAATGGATTGGTGAAAGTCAGGGAATTAATAAAACCAAAGCCGTTGAAAGAAAAAAAGCTTTTGAAAAAGAGTTTATAAAAAAAGTCCAAGAACAAAATTTGGATCCTTCCTATAGGATAATCTTCAATGAATTTCAAAATCTATACAACCAGATAAAAAATCCTGAGCTAGCAAGAAATTATTTTGTTGAAACTTTTTATTTAAATAATGATTTTCTCAAAAGAAGTCTAATGATCTATCAACTGGAAAAACTATATGAAACCGAGGGAAAAGATGAATTTAAAAAAAATAGAGAGAAATTTTTGTCTCGCATTCAATCTACATTTTCAAATTATAATCCTCAAGTGGATCAAGAAATTTTCAAGACCTTGCTAAAACTCTATCTAGAAAAGATGCCTGCAAAATATCTTGATGAAGAATCAAAAAACAAAAATGTAGAAGAACTTGCCAAGCAATTTTATGCTTCTTCAATTCTAAACAATAAAAAAGCACTGACAAAATTAATTAATAAGAATCCAAAGAAATTCATTAAATCTATTGAAAATGACAATGGATATGCATTCCTGAAAAAATTTATTCAAACATATTATAATAAAATTTCCCCTGATTATTATAGCTTACGTGATAAAATAAATAAATTGCAAAAAAAATATATGTCAGGAATTATCAAGACTTCTTCAAGAATGCCTTTGCCGGATGCCAATAGTACATTAAGAATTTCCTATGGAATCATCAAAGGTTATGAACCGCGTGATGCAGTTTATTATTTTCCCATCAGTCATCTTAGAGGAGTTTTAGAAAAATATATTCCTGGGGATTATGAATTTGATGTTCCTGCAAAACTTATTCAATTATATGAAAAAAAAGATTTCAAACCTTATTCAACTTCAGGCGAAATGCCTGTGAACTTTTTAGGTTCTGCTCACACCACAGGAGGCAATTCCGGGTCTCCTGCAATAAATAAAGAAGGCGATTTAATTGGCATAAACTTTGATAGAGTATGGGAGGGAACCATGAGCGATTTGTATTATGATAAAAAAATCAGTAGAAACATTATGGTAGATATACGATATATACTTTTTATTATAGACAAATTTGCCAATAATCAAAGATTAATAAATGAATTGGATATTGTCCATTAAACCAAAATAAAATGAAACACACAAACAAACTTAAACAAACGCTTTTTTCTCTGTTATTATTGAGTCAACTGACTATTTATAGTCAAACTGATATCAAAATTTATGACATTGGATATCAAATATATAATTATCTTCTATCTGATACTCCCGAAAAGATAATAGATATGGTAGCACAAGATGATTTGGACAGCAAAGCGACCGTTTTGGAATCATTTTTGAAGATTAAAGAAATATTAAGTGCCAGCGCAAAATTGAAAAATTACCAATATTTTAATACTGTTCAAGATGCCCTAGGAAATATTTATATCATTATGAAAAATAAAAATAAATTCTTAACCATAAAAGTAAAAATGAATGATACAGGAAAAATATCGGGAGAATTTAAACTTATTCAAGGGAGCATCAATGATGAATTGAGTTTGGGAGAAAAAATATATAATATGAAATGTTTTTCTTGTCATGGAATTAATGCCAAAGGAGGTTTAGGTCCCAATCTTGCCGATAATTATTGGAAATATGTCAATAATGAACAAGATTTGATTAACCTTATTAAAGATGGAAAAAAAGGAACTATGATGATGTCTTTCAAAGATTATCTCAAACCTCAAGAACTCAAAGCAATATATCTTTATATTAAGGCAATTAATGGAAAAGAAGTAAAAAACGCTAAAAAACCTGAAGGAGAAAAGAAAAAAATTACTTTTCAAGTCTTCTAATTCCTTAATAAAATTCACAATTGATAATTAAAAATAAAAAAAGTTATAAATTTGCAATCTAAAAATTAAACAATATGAAAATGAAGAATTATTTTTTTATACTGCTTACCCTATTAAGTTTGACAGCTACACAAGCTCAAATAAATAGCATTCAAGATTTTGTTATTAAAAATGAAGAACTGAAAATGCTTAC
>JALSTJ010000073.1 GCA_026983815.1 Flavobacteriales bacterium | reverse complement strand
AAACTTATCTGGTTTTAAATAATGAACAAAACCATGAAAATATTTCTTTGACCGATGATGAATATCTGGTAACGGAAGCTTTGGAGTTACAAAAAATGCTCAGTATTAAAGATTTGGAAAAATTTTTACCCAAGAAAAAAATCATTGGGATAATCAACTCTTTAATAGAAAAAGGAACGATTAAAACCTTGCAAGAAATCAAAGAAAAATATCGTTCGAAGACAGAAATTTATATCCAAATCCAAGAAACTTATCTCAGACAAAATTTAGATGATTTATTGGAAAATTTGACAAAAAAAGCCCCTAAGCAATACCGCTTACTGATGAATTTTTTCAAAATACAAAGGCAAGGCAAACCTGTTTTGAGAAAAATTCTACTACAAGAAAGCGGAATATCGTCAAGCGTATTAAAAGCGTTGGTAAATAAAGGGATTTTATATGAAATCAAGACCAACGTCGATCGAATAAATTTTGAAAAAGTATCTAACAAAGCTTATGATTTATCAAATATTCAAAACCAAAGTTTAAATAAAATTATTCAAGCTTTTGTGCAAGAAAAACCTGTTTTATTACACGGAGTAACTTCCAGTGGAAAAACGGAAATTTACATTCATCTGATACAAAAATATCTCGACAAAGGACAGCAGGTTTTGTATTTGGTTCCTGAAATTGCTTTGACGACACAATTGGTGCAACGCTTAGTCAAAATTTTCGGAAACAAAATTGCTGTTTATCATTCCAAATATTCCCAACAGGAACGACGAGAGATTTGGATGCAAGTAAAAGAAGGAAGTTCCAAAGCACAAATTATTCTTGGCGCACGTTCTTCCTTATTTTTACCCTTTCAAAATTTAGGATTAATCGTGGTGGACGAAGAACACGAAGTTTCCTACAAACAAATTCAGCCTTCTCCCCGATACAATGCCCGCGATATGGCGATTGTGCTTGCCCGTTTTTTCAATGCCGATATTTTATTGGGGTCAGCCACTCCTTCGGTGGAATCGTATTACAATACCCAACGAAAAAAATATCAATTGATTGAAATCACCCAACGATTTGCCAATGTAAAACTTCCTTATATTGAAGTCGTGGATTTGAAAATGGCAAAGAAAAAAAAGCAAACGGAAGGGAATTTTTCCCGTCAAGTGATTACAGAAATAGATACAACATTAAAACAAAAAAAACAGGTGATTGTCTTTCAAAATCGGAGGGGTTATGCTCTGGTTGGACAATGTGAAGATTGCGGACATGTGTTGGAATGTCCCCATTGTGATGTCAGCTTGACTTTGCATAAACACCAAAATAAATTAAAATGTCATTATTGCGGATATAGTATTGAGAAACCGGTAATTTGTCCCGCTTGCGGAAATCCTTCCATAAAATATTCGGGTTTTGGGACCGAACAAATTCAAGCGGATTTAATCAAACTTTTTCCCCAACATACCATAGATAGATTGGACAGCGATACCACCAGAGGAAAAAATTCCTTTAAAAATATATTGACAAGATTTCAAAACTTTGAAACCGATGTTTTGGTCGGAACACAAATGTTGGTCAAGGGTTTGGACTTTGAACATGTAGGTTTGGTTGTGGTTATGAATGCAGACCAACTGCTGTTTTTCCCTGATTTCAGAGCAGACGAACGCAGTTTTCAGATGTTGATGCAAGTGGCAGGCAGAGCCGGTAGAAAAAAAGAACAAGGAAAAGTCTTGATACAAACTTTTAATCCTTCCCATCCGGTATTACAAATGGTGTTGAATGCCGATTATCAAAAAATGTATCAAACCGAAATACAACTGCGAAAACAATATTTTTATCCGCCTTTCAGTCGTATGATAAACTTTAAAATCAAGGATAGAAATCTACAAAAAGTGATAGATGCTTCCGAATGGTTAAAAAAATCTTTTGATAATCAATTTGATACTGTTTTGGGTCCTTCCGACGCACTGATCCCAAGAATTAAAAATAAATATATCAAAGAAATTTTAATAAAACTACAACCTTCATCCAACTTAAACACTCAAAAATTAAAAATTTTGCACATTCTAAACAGTTTTGAAAATATTGCATTTTTCAAATCGGTAGAAGTGGTAATTGATGTGGATCCGTATTAAAAAATGCTGGTTTTCTCATTCAAATTTTTTTATACACCTGCCTATTATTTAATCTAAATATCGTGTATATTTGTATAAAAATCAAAAATCATGGCAAGCATTTTTACAAAAATCATCAATCGAGAAATTCCGGCATATATTGTAGCCGAAGATGATAAACATTTGGCTTTTTTGGATATTTTTCCAACTGCCAAAGGACATGTTTTGGTAGTTCCCAAAAAAGAAGTGGATAAAATTTGGGATTTATCCGAACAAGAATATTTGGATTTGATGAAATTTGCCAGAAAAGTTGCATCGGCACAAGAAAAAGTTTTTGATGTGAATAGAGTAGGGATGGCAGTTATAGGTTTGGAAGTTCCTCATGTGCATGTTCATTTGATCCCTATTAATCAAATGAGTGATATGGATTTTTCCAATAAAAAAACTTTTACGGAAGATGAATTCAAAAAAGTGCAACAAAAACTTCAACAAGCCATTGCGTTAGCTTAGTTTATCGATAATTTCTTGTAGTTTAAGCTTTTCTTGTTCACCGGTTGCCATATTTTTTAGGGTAAATTTTTCTTCTTCTATCTCTTGGCTTCCTGCCATGGCAACAAATGGAATTTGTCTTTTGTTGGCATAGTTCATTTGTTTTTTCATTTTGGAAGCATCCGGATAAAGTTCGGCTTTGATATTGTTTTTTCTCAATTGTTGAATAGCTTTCAAGCTGTATAAAGCTTCGTTTTCTCCAAAATTTACGAATAAAATTTCCGGTTTTGTTTTTTTGACAGATTTGAATAAACCGAGTTCTTCCATCACGAGATATATTCTGTCTAATCCGAATGATATACCGATGCCGCTTAAATTTTTTAACCCGAAAATTCCCGTAAGATCATCATAACGACCCCCACCGCCTATGGAACCCATTTGAACATTTTTTGCAGAAACTTCATATATTGAACCAGTATAATAATTCAATCCTCTTGCCAGTGTAATGTCCAAAACCACCTCATTTTTCGATTGCAATTCTTGGATATTTCTTAATACAAAGTTTAATTCCTCGATACCTTTACGACCGATTTCGGAATTCTTTAATAGTTTTTCTAACAATTTCAGTTTATCAAAATTATTTCCTTGAAAATCAAAAACCGGCATAATATTTTGAATGGATTTTTCGGAAATTTCCTTCTTCTTCATTTCTTCGATAACTCCGTTTTTTCCTATTTTATCCAATTTATCCAAAGCCACTATAAAATCCGTAAATTTATCTTTTTCTTCCAGTAATTCGGCAATTCCCGTAAGAATTTTTCGGTTATTTATCTTGATTTCAACGGGAATATTTAATTTGGTAAAAACGCTATCGTAGAGCATAGCCAATTCCACATCTTGCCATAGCGAATTACTTCCTACAACATCTGCATCACATTGATAGAATTCTCTAAAACGCCCTTTTTGTGGACGATCGGCACGCCATACGGGTTGAATTTGATAGCGTTTAAACGGAAAAGTCAATTCATTTTGATGTTGCACAACAAAACGAGCAAAGGGAACGGTTAAATCGTAGCGAAGGGCTTTTTCCGTGATTTTAGGAGTGATTGTTTTTAAATCTCTCTCCATAAGTTCTTGGTCGGAAACTTTTTTAAGAAAATCACCGGAATTTAATATTTTGAAAATCAATCGGTCTCCTTCATCTCCATATTTTCCCATTAAAGTTGTAAGATTTTCAAATGAAGGTGTCTCGATGGGTTCAAATCCTTGATTTTCAAATTCTTTTTTGATGGTATTAATGATAAAATTTCTTTTGGTCAGCTCTTCTGCTGTAAAATCTCTGGTTCCTTTGGGTATTCCCGGTTTTTGTGCCATAATAAA
>JALSTJ010000072.1 GCA_026983815.1 Flavobacteriales bacterium | reverse complement strand
TCGCCGAAGCTTTTTTGGAAGAATTTTATAAGAAAAAAGCTTTTGGGATTATAACAACTCATTATAACAATTTGAAATTGATAGCCGATAAATATCCCGAAATTGTCAATGCGCATATGGAATTTGACGTGCGAAAATTACAACCTACTTATCGTTTATATATAGGACAAGCCGGAAGCTCATTTACTTTTGAAGTAGCACAAAAAATAGGTATTCCGTATCGTATTATCAATAAAGCAAAGAAAAAAGTCAGTCGTAAAAAGGTAAAATTTGATGAAACACTTGCCAAGATGCAAAGTGAAATAAAAAAGATGCGTGAACTGGAAAGTAAATATAAATTTGCCTTGGAAAAACTCCAAAAAGAACAAGCGGAACAAATGCAAGTCAATAAAAATTTACTACAAAAACTCAACCGCTTTAATCAACTGTATCAATTGGAACAAGATATTTTGAATGCTGGAGAAAAAATAAACAAACTCTTTGAAGACTATTTCAAACATCAGAATGCCAAGCGATTGACTTCACAAGTTTTTAAATGGGCGGAAATTGAAAAAAATAAAAAATTTCCGAATTTGGATAAAACCAAAAAACAATCAACCCGAGAAAAAGCCCAAGCCAAAAAAGAACAAAAAAACAAAGACAGACTCAAAAAAGAAGTCAAGCAAGCATTGGAAAAAGAAGATGTTGCAAAAGCTCTGGAAAAAATAGAAATCAAAACAATGAATTTTGTTCCGCAAATCAAGGATCAAGTGCGTATCAAAGGCAGTCAAGCCAATGCCATAATCGAAAAGTTGGAAAAAAACAAAGCGCTACTGAATTACGGCAAGTTTACCGCTTGGGCGTCTATCAAGGATTTGGAATTGGTTTTGAGGAAATAAATTTTTAAATATTTGATAAAGCGTCGGCGTCGCTACAAGCGACACCGACGCTAATAAAGGATTAGGCTGGTGCGTTGCCCTTGGTTTAACTCTACAATTTTCTTTTTACAAATTAACATTTTTTATTCTACATTTGTATAATAAACAAGAATTATGAGCAAACAAAAAAAATTTTCGGATTTTTCGGATTTGGCTAAACATATTTTTGAACAAAATCCCGATTATGTTCCCGAACCACCCGAGGAAAAAGAATTTGAAATAGCCCCGAAAGAGCAATATCTGGAAGCACATTTTTCCAAAAAGGGAAGAGGAGGAAAAACCGTTACCGTTATCAAAGGTTTTGAAGGGAGTATTCAAGAGCTCAAAAAATTGGCAAAAGAACTCAAAAACACAATCGGAGTCGGTGGTAGTGTCAAAGACGGAGAAATTATCATCCAAGGAAACAACCGCGACAAAGTGGTGGAAATTTTACAAACGAAAGGTTTTAAAGTCAAAAAAATTGGTGGCTAAAAAATCAATTTTTGAGAATTTTTCTTACCATTACTTTTCCATCTATTTCCAATACTACCAAATAAGTATCTTTGGACAAATTTTGGGTTTTTAATTTAGTTGTATGTTTGCCCGGCATCTGTTTTTTGTCTAATAGAGTTAAAATTTTCTTACCTTTCATATCATAAATGAATATTTTCACTCTCCTTTTAATTTTATTGGGTTTGTCCGGTATAATATATTCAAGATAAATATTTTGTTTAAAAGGATTGGGATAACTGATAAGGTTCAATTTTGTCAATTCATGTAGTTCGGATACAGCATTTGCATTTGCACCTTCAAACTTAAACAATTTTCCTTCACCACCTCTCAAGTAAATTTGAAAACTTGTATCATCATTGTTTGAATTATAATTGATATTTTCCCATTGACCGGATTGAATATTAAAAACTTGTAAATTTTGTAAAAGATAATTGATATGCAATTCACCGGAGAAATCATTTGAATAATCTTTATTCACCACCATAAAATAATTCGGATTATTTAAAGAATCTTTGAAATTACCTATGATAAAATGTGAATTATCTGTTGATGTTATTCTAATATCAATACTATCAGTTACTTTTGATATTTGACCATTATCCCAATGATATACATTATTTGTTTTGAGATGAAGCATGATTTCTTTTAGAGAATCTATTTCTGTATTGATATTTTGAATGGAAGGATAGATGGTATCACGTGCAGGGTTTTGTACGACTCCCCAATCGGAAACATCCCAAGGAAACCAATTGATGCCATGTACACCATAAACCAAAGAAGTATATACCAGCCATCTGTGTTCGGACTCATTGGGTGTACGCCAATCCAATTGTTCGGGACCATTTCCGTTCCAAGCTACACTTGTGCCATTGGTGCCAACTGCTTGTATAATACTTCCAAAAGGAATATTATATCGTTTGGCTTGTTTTCTTACTCTTTCCAATTCAGTAATAAATTCGTCTGTTTCATCCCAACCGTTATAAAAGGTATATTTGTCAAAAGAAAGAAATTCGGGTTTGGCAATTTGAATAAAATTTTCTAAATATCTATCATCTCCAATCTCATTGGGAAAATAAGGCCAAAGATTGACAAAACTAAATCTTTCAGGATCTCTTTCACGAATTCTTTGAATGACTTTTCCGATATTCTCAAAACCGTTTTCATAGGGTTCATCGCAGAGATAATAGCCGATTAATTTAGGATCATTTTTATATACATCTATAAGAGAATCAAGTTCTTGTAGTTGTTGCTCGGTTACATCGGGTGGATTATTGTGAGGATCTCCTCGTAAAATATCTTCATCAATAATACTATTGATATTCAATAAATATTTAAAATTAAATTGGTGAACCTTTTGCATCAAATCATCGTCATCTCTTACCCAAAGAAAGGTGTCAAAATTGGCATCACTAAAATATTGAAAATCTGAATCCAAATAGGGTGGTCCACGCCAAGCATAAGGTGGACAATAGGCACTCAATAAAAAATTGTGTTGTTCCCAGAAAACATCTTTTACATCTACATTTAAAGTATCTTGTATAGTTTGTGAATTAAAATTTATTTTCAATATAATATCTTGACTTCCAATTGAATGAAAATTCAAATGCCAATAAATCGAATCGGTTTGTTGGGCTTGTAAATTTATATTTTGGGTGGCATTGCCATTGGTCAAATTTACATTCTGTGGCAATATTAATTCATATGAGATATTTACAGCTTGATTTTGATTATTTTTTATCAATGCAAAGAACGGGATATCACGATTGGGTTTGATGACTGTTCTTACAGGTAAAAACTTTTCAATATTTATTGATTGTGCAATCCCAAATGTTAAAAATAAAAGGTGAATTAAAAATAAGCAAATCTTGGTAAATTTCATGATTATTTTTTTTATAATAACGTGAAAGAGTTGATAAATTATATTTAACATGGATATTTTTTTTTATTTTAATTATTTTTGTTTAAATTTATAACTTTATGCGAATAGACATCATCAGTGCCGTGCCACAATTAATGGAAAGTTTCTTTCAATACTCTATTGTCAAACAAGCGATTGACAAAGGAATTGTAAAAATTTTCCTACACAATTTACACGATTACGGCAAAGGAAAATATCGTCAAATTGATGATTATCAATACGGTGGAGGAGCTGGAATGGTTTTGATGATCGAACCGATTGACACTTTAATTTCAAAATTAAAATCCGAAAGAAATTATGACGAAGTCATTTTTATGACACCGGATGCTCCGGTTTTTACTCAATCCCAAGCCAATGAACTTTCATTAAAGCAGAATCTGATAATACTTGCAGGACATTACAAAGGAATAGACCAACGCATAAGAGATTTGCATATAACCCGAGAAATATCCGTTGGTGATTATGTATTATCCGGGGGAGAATTGCCTGCTGCCGTAATTACTGATGCCATCGTGCGTTTAATCCCCGGAGCAATGAATGATGAAACTTCCGCTTTAACCGATTCTTTTCAAGATCACTTGCTTTCTCCGCCGGTCTATACCAGACCTGTTGAATTTAAAGGATTAAAAGTTCCCG
>JALSTJ010000071.1 GCA_026983815.1 Flavobacteriales bacterium | reverse complement strand
CGCATAGATCTTCGGTTTGTAGATAAGGCAAAAGTGTCATTCCCATTCCTTCTTTACTGAGTTTGATCAATGCGTCAAAATTTCCTATATTCAATTCAAATCTACTTTTTTCACGGGAAACCATTCGACAGATGTTTAAGATATTGTCTCTAAAACAATGCCCTTCGTCCAGCAAAAGAATATCCTTCACATCCAAATCTTGCTCTTCAAGAATTTTTTTCTTAAACAATCGATGATTTTCAGGAATAAAACCTACAAAAGGTTCGTAATATAACGGACGTTCTACTATTTTGTTTTCTTCCAAAGGAGTAGCAGCAATTCCTGCGTCTATTTTTCCTTCGTGTAAATCATCTATAATCTGTTGGGTAGTCAATTCAAAAACTTCCAGATTTACATCGGGATATTTTTTTAAAAAAGTTTTCATAAACATCGGTAGTAAAGTCGGAATAACCGTTGGAATGATTCCCAGTTTATAATCCCCGCCTATATATCCTTTTTCCTGCTGAACCAAATCGTTTATTCTCGCACTTTCATTGACAATGGTCTTGGCTTGTTCAATAATTTTATTACCCACTTCGGTGATTTGTATGGGTTTTTTATTCCGGTCAAAAATAATCACTCCCAATTCTTCTTCCAGTTTTTGCACCTGCATACTCAATGTCGGTTGGGTAACATGGCATTCTTGTGAAGCTTTGGTAAAATTCAAATGTTTGGCTACTGCCAAAAGATATTTTAATTGTGCTATGGTCATAATTATTTATTTTCTTTTACAAAGTTATAAATTTATTTTATAGTTATGAAGTAAAAAAACAAATAATTAAAAAAGAATTTTATCTATTAAATATATGTAAAAAAAATCCCTTATTTTTGTAACATCAAAAGAAAAATTTAAGATGGCTAAAAAATTTGAAGAAGCCAAAATCTTCTCCACATCAACCAGCAAGGAACTTGCTAAAAAAATTGCAAATGCTTATGGAGTTCCATTAGGAAAGATGGAACTTCAAAGATTTAAAGACGGTGAATTCAAACCCTCCTTCAAGGAATCCATACGTGGAAAAAGAGTTTTTCTGATTGGTTCTACTTTTTCTCCCTCGGACAATTTAATGGAATTACTCTTGATGATTGATGCCGCTAAGCGAGCTTCGGCTCTATATATCAATGCGGTTATTCCGTATTTCGGTTGGGCAAGACAAGAACGTAAAGACGAACCCAGAGTGCCGATTGCCGCCAAATTGGTTGCCAATATGTTAGAAGCAGCAGGTGCATCAAGAGTTATTACAATGGATTTACACGCCGACCCCATTCAAGGTTTCTTTGAAATTCCGGTAGATCATCTGTATTCCAGCACGATTTTTGTTCCTTATATTGAAAATCTGAAATTGGATAATCTGGTAATTGCTTCACCGGATATGGGAGGTTCCAAAAGAGCTTATGCCTATTCCAAATTTTTAAACAGCGATGTTGTAATTTGTTATAAACAAAGGAAAAAAGCCAATATAATCGGAAAAATGGAACTGATTGGTGAAGTAAAAGGTAAAAATGTGATTTTGGTTGACGATATAATAGATACCGGAGGAACTTTGATAAAAGCTACCGATTTGATGCTCGAAAAAGGAGCCAAAAGTGTAAGAGCAATTGCTACACATGCTTTATTATCTAACAATGCACAAGAAAGAATTGCAGGTTCCAAATTAAAAGAATTGGTAGTTACCGATACAATTCCGAGAAAAATTTTGTCAAAAAAAATAAAAGTGCTAACTTGCGCCCCATTATTTGCGGAAGTTATGCACAATGTTCATTCGCATAAATCCATAAGTGATAAATTTATAATGTAATAATTAAATAAAAACAAAGAAAAATGAAATCATTAACAATTAAAGGCTCTAAAAGAGAAAGCGTGGGCAAATCTGCTACCAAAGCCCTACGTAATGCTGGAAGAGTCCCTTGCGTTTTATACGGAGGCGACGATCCCATGCATTTTTCGGCAGACGAACGTGAATTCAAAAAATTGGTTTATACTCCGGAAACGCATACGGTAGTGATTGAATTGGAAGACGGCAGTAAACACGAAGCGATTATGCAAGATATTCAATTTCATCCGGTAACGGACAGAATTTTGCATATAGACTTTTTCCGTTTATTCCCCGACAAAGAAGTTACGGTTAGTGTTCCCGTAAAAACAGAAGGTGTTGCCCCCGGTATCATCAAAGGGGGTGCTTTAAGTATGATTATGAAAAAACTTAAAGTGAGAGCAATTCCTTCCAACTTACCTGATGCTGTTATTGTAGATATTTCAAAATTGGACATTGGTAATAAAGTATATGTATCCGAATTACGCAATGATCAATACAAACTATTGCACCCCGATAATGTAGTGGTTGTCCAAGTGAAGATGTCAAGAGCAGCAATGAAAGCCAAACAAGATGCTATGAAAGCAAGCACAGAAGAAGCCGAAGCATAATAAATCACATTAATAATAAAAATAAGCTGCCTTTGTGGCAGCTTATTTTTATTATTAGAACTTGTAAATTAACGTGAGTTCGACATAAGAAAAAATTCTATATTTTTAATAAACTTTTGATTTTAAGCATGTTATATAAAAAAATATAATTTTAATTAGCAAATAAATGCATTTTTACTTCGATTCTTTTATCGAACTCACGTTAAATTAAAAAATGCTTTGTAAATTTACCGTGAAAAAAATTATTTTGATGAATTCATCTGCCAATAAACCGAAATCCAAATTACTCAAAAAACTTACGGACCATTACCGTTTATTGATAATAAATGATGACACCTACGAAGAAAAACTCAACTTTAGATTAAACCGATTAAATGTCTATGTGTGGGCGTCATTGATTATTATATTTTTGGTGATACTTACCAGTGTATTGATAGCTTTTACACCCTTAAGAACTTATATTCCGGGATACACCGTTCCCGGACTTAAAAAAAAGGTGATTACCCTAAAACTTAAAACCGATTCTTTGCAAACAGAATTAACCGCCAATCAATATTACCTCAGCCAGTTGAGAAAAGTTCTCAATAATGAAATCAGTTTTGATGAATTTGAAAAAAAATACAAACAACGGAGCATGATTAATCCGGATACCTTGAAATTAGCTCCCGGAAAAATGGACTCTATATTAAGAAAAGAAGTTGCTGAAAGAGAAAAATACAAAACCCGAAATAATTCCATATCCAATATTTATAATTTTATCAATCCTGCTACCGGAAATATTACCAATAAATTTGACCTGCATAAGAAACATTTTGCCGTAGATATCGGTTTAAAACCCAACACCCCGATAAAAAGTATCGCCGATGGGATTGTTTTATTTTCCGATTGGAGTAAAGATACCGGAAACACGATTATAATACAACACGCCGGAAATATTATCTCGATATACAAACACAACAAAAAACTATTGAGAAAAGCGGGAGATTTTGTCAAAAAAGGTGAAGTAATTGCCATCTCAGGAAATTCGGGTGAAAAAACTACCGGACCTCACCTGCATTTTGAACTATGGATTAAAGGAAATCCCGTAAATCCACAGAACTATTTATCTTTTAAAAAATAACACATGGGAATAAAATCGGCAGTAGCCAAAATTTATGCAAAATATGTTGTTAAGAAAAATCAAAAATGGATAAAATATCCTATTGATTTTCAAGAAAAAACCTTACGATATTTGATCAGCCAAGCCGAAAATACTCAATTCGGTAAAGAACATAATTTTTCAAAAATAACCACTTACGAAGAATTTAAAAAAAATGTTCCCGTTAGAGATTATGAGAATTTACGTCCATATATAGACCAAATCATACATGGTGCCTATAATGTTTTATGGAAAGGACGACCATTGTATTTTGCCAAAACCTCAGGCACTACATCGGGGGCAAAATATATACCTATAAGCAAAGATTCCATGCCCTATCATATTATGGCAGCTAAACATGCACTTTTACATTATATTTA
>JALSTJ010000070.1 GCA_026983815.1 Flavobacteriales bacterium | reverse complement strand
GCATTTTTCTGACAAGACTGCATATAAGCTTTGGCATTGTTCCGCGCAGAATATTTATGCGAACGATCGTGGTCATCCCAATTTTGCGAAGCCATAAGCACCGGAGCCGCCAACAAAGACAAAACCCCTACGCCAATTGCCGTAATATCGGGTTTCAAATATTTTTTCAGATAATCATACAAAGCAAACACCCCGATTCCAAGCCAAAGCGCAAAGAAATAAAAAGAACCCACTACGGCATAATCCCGCTCACGCGGTTCAAAAGGTTTTACGTTGGTATAAAATACAATAGCCAAACCCGTCATCAAAAATGCCATTAATACAACATAAAAACTTTTCCAGTCCTTGCCCGAGTGATACAAAATCCCGATAAACGCCAACAAAAACGGAAGGAAGTAATACGTATTACGAGCTTTATTTTTCAGATAATCTTCCGGCAAGTTATCTTGCGGACCCAAATGCATCTGATCAATAAATTTGATACCGCTCAACCAATTCCCGTGATTATCCAAACGTCCTTGCACATCGTCTTGACGTCCAACAAAATTCCACATCAAATAACGCCAATACATATAACCGAATTGATAATTCAGCATAAAACTTTTATCTTCAAAAAATGTCGGTTTTCTCTTGGAATTAGCCGGTATTCCGGCAATTTTTTTATAATTATCCATTGCATCGGGGCTCCACATACGCGGAATAATACCCCAATGTTTATGCGTAAAATTCTGTTTGGCTTTTTTATAATTATTCACAATCACATATTTCCCCGTAATCGTATCCGCTTCATATTTGGGTTTGTCATCCACATAAGGTTCCACTTCATCCAGACCGTTCAAATACGCCGAATAAAAAGGACCGTAAAACAAATGCGTTTCACCGTATTGCTCCCGATTATAATAAGCCAAAAGTTCCCTTGCATTTTTAGGAGCATTTTCATTGATAACCGTATCGGCATTGGCACGTATAGGCAACATAATCCAAGACGAAAAACCTATCAAAATAAACAATATCGACAAAACCACTGCTTCCAAAAAAGCTTTCTTTTCGCGATAAGCTTTTTTCAAAAAATAATAGAACAACCCAATGACCACCAAACCGGCAATAACCGTTCCCGTATGAAAAGGCGTCCCGAAAGTATTGGTAAAAGTAATTTCAAAGAAACTGAAAAACTTCATCGTCCAAGGAAGCAAAAGCTTAAAGATAAACAAAAGAATACCAATTACTACGGCATTGGCAATGATAAACGATTTACGCGTAACCTCCTGATGTGTTTTAAAATAATACATCATCCCGATAGCCGGAATAACCAACAAAGCCATAAAATGCACCCCAAAAGACAACCCGATAACATAAGCCATCAAAATCAACCATTTATTTCCGCGCGGTTTATCCAAGCTATCCACCCATTTCAGTCCCAGCCAAAACAAAATAGCCGTTAAAAAAGTAGCGGCGGCATAAACTTCGGCTTCCACTGCCGAAAACCAAAAAGTATCCGAAAACCCAAAAGCCAACGAACCCACCACGGCACTCCCCAATACAGCAATTTTTTCCGCTTTGGACAAATCATCTTTTCTCAAAATATACTTGGTCAAAAGGTGAATAATGGTCCAATAAAGCACCAAAACCGTAAGCGCACTAAAAATAGCGGAAGTCATATTGATCAAATAAGCCACTTTTGCGGCAGAAGGAGCAAACATAGCAAAAAACGCCCCCAACATTTGAAAAAGCGGTGCTCCCGGCGGATGTCCCACTTGCAATTTTGCAGAAGTAGCGATAAATTCACCACAATCCCAAAAACTCACCGTAGGTTCAAGCGTTGATACATAAGTAAAAAGGGAAATCAAAAAAACGACAACCCCTAAAATTAACTCTATTTTTCTATAAGATAATTGTTTCATAACCAAACAAATATTAAATCAATAATCCGAAATTCACTCAAACCTCAAAAATAAGAATAAAAAATCGGTTTTGAATAATTTTATAAAAATTTAACGAGTTTTTAGACAAAATGTTTTCAAAAATCATCATTTGGGCGTGTCCCTTCCCTCTATCCAAAACTTTCCAACGCACAAACCCCAAGCTTTCCACGGGTCGTGTTTTCCGCTTATAGTCCCGCCCGCAAAAACACACAAAAACATAACAAGCAAAAGGAGCTTCTCGGGTCGCTCTTTTGCTTGTGTTTTTGTAGTGTTTTGCGGTGCGGGAGCTACCGCTCCAACCACTCACGCGGGCAAAATCGCAGCTGCAATCTACAAAAGACAAGCAAGAACGCTTTCGTAAAACAGCAAAAACACACCCCCAGCCCCTCTCGTAGAGGGGAGCTTGGCTTTTCGTTAAACAGAAAATGAAGTTTGCTTTAAGATAATTAGTAGAAAAATTGGAAATTACGTATAAGAGAATTGAGATATCAAAACCTCTCATAGAGCGGTGCTTGGTATTTCGTTAGATAGAATAAGAAAATTTTTTATAAAACTTTATTTTGTAAAGTAACAATTATGTTCTGTTTTTTTGCGTAAAGTTATTTGTAAACTTTATTAGTTCCCCTCTACGAGAGGGGTTAGGGGTGTGTTCATCCAACCCAACGAAATGTTACTAAAAAAAAACCAAATCATCAACTACACATTAACAATTAAGCATTAACAATTAAAAAAAATTAATACTTTTACACAAGCCAAAAAATCAACTATGAAAACATACGATTTTGATCAAATCATCAACCGAAAAGGCACTGATTGCATTAAATACGATGCAATGGAAAAATTTTGGGGAACATCCGATGCTTTTCCAATGTGGGTAGCCGATATGGATTTCAAAACTCCCGACTTCATCATTGATGCTCTAAAAAAACGACTCGAACACGAAATTTTAGGATACGGTTTCAAGTCCGAAAGACATTTTACAAGCATAAAAAATTGGTTAGATAAACGTCATAATTTCAATGTAAATAAAGATCAAATATCTTCCAGTCCCGGAGTAGTAACCGGTTTTAGTATGGCTATCCAACAATTCACAAACCCGGGAGATGAAATAATTGTTCAACCACCCGTTTATTTTCCTTTTTTTAAAACCGTAAAAAATGCCGGACGAACAGTTGTTTACAATCCGCTTAAAATATCCGAAGGAAAAATAACAATGGACTTTGATGATTTGGAGAAAAAAATATCATCAAAAACCCAAATGATTTTACTATGCAATCCGCACAATCCCGGTGGTAGAGCCTGGACACTTCCAGAATTGCAACAATTGGATACCATCGCCCAAAAACACAATCTTTTGGTCATTTCCGATGAAATACACGCAGATATCTTGTTAAACGGCAATAAATTTTATTCGTATGCTTCCGTTTCGGAATATGCGGCACAAAATTCCATTATTTTCGGTGCCCCGAGCAAAACTTTTAATATTGCAGGACTTTCTACTTCTTTTGTGATAGCCAAAAATCCGGAAATTTTAAAAAAATACAATAAAATTTTAGAACTCAATCATTTGGCAAAAGGCAATATTTTGGGAAATATTGCACTAACAGCAGCCTACGAAAACGGCAGCGATTGGTTAGACCAATTGATTGAATATTTGGAAGGAAATTTAAACCTTATCACAAACTTTTTTCAAGAAAATATGCCCGAAGTAAAAGTTTACCGCCCTGACGCATCGTTTTTGGTATGGTTGGATTTTAATGATTGGGGATTATCGCCAAAAAAACTACATCAATTTTTTGTTAAACAAGCTAAAATCATAATAAATCCGGGGTATGTTTTCGGTCCGGGTGGAGAAGGATTTATGCGTATGAATTTTGCCTTGCCAAGAAAAAAATTGGAATGGGCTTTGGGGGAAATGAATAAAGCCGCAAAGCAAATAAAAAATTTATAATCCGCTATATTCTTTCGCAACCTCCGCCGCCAATTTAGCATTATTCAATACCAAGGCAATATTGGAAACCAAACTTTTTCCTTGGGTAAGTTCTTTTATTTTTGCCAATAGAAACGG
>JALSTJ010000069.1 GCA_026983815.1 Flavobacteriales bacterium | reverse complement strand
AATTGATAATGGTAATCCGAATTTGACCATAGACCCCAATGAAGTGGATTTAGATGGTCAAATAAGAATTGATAACAACATTATTGATTGCGGTGTCGATGAATATTATAACAATAACGGAGTAAAAGTAACCCAAAATGACAGCATAAAAATTTATCCAAATCCTGCTCATAATCAGATATTTATAGATAATAATATTCAAAACTTTTCATATATAATTTTCACTTTGGAAGGAAAAAAAATTGCACAAGGAGAAGCAGTTGACAAAATACTTCTGTTTAATATATCTCCCGGTATATATATTTTGAAATTGACTACGGAAAGTAATAATACTTTTACAAAAAAAATATTAATAAAATAAAATGTTACAAATATGAAAAACTTTAAGATTTTTACCCTAATACTTATTACCCTAATGCTTAATGCATGTAATAAAATTGAAGAAAAAAAAGAGTATCAAAACTATGAAAAGGTTTCGACAAAAACCTTTTTAAGAAATGGTGCATATACCACTATTTATGCAAATAGATTTAGAGCCAGACAAGGATATTGGGAAGAAAACCCTTTAAGTAAAATCAATATTAAAGACCAATCAGAAAATAACGACGATTGGAACAAATACATCGAGCTATCTCCGAATATCAACAGATTTAGAGGATATTTCTATTATTATCTTCCTGATGATATTGATAAAAATCAAGTCGAAAAAATCATAGTTAACGTAAATTATAAAGGTGAAAAATACAGAACTCAAAGGTGGTATTGGAAAATTAAGAATTTTGATAATAATGATTGGGAATTGTTAGGAAATAATTCATTTGCACATGAATGGAGATGGAGTACTCACTCTTGGACAAAAAATTCAAATGAATATATAAAATCTTCAAATGGACTTATTTTGATAAAAATATTTTCCAATAATGATTATGACGTTTGCGATATAGATTACCTAGTAGTTAAAGTAAAATTACGCAATCAATCAACTGCTTGGTATAAACCTCAACCCGGAACATCTTTTGATTGGGTTTTGACCAATCAACCTTCACCCTCATCATATAGCACCGATGTAGTTGATGTGGACGGTTTTGAAACTACTTCCTCATATGTAAGACAGCTTCATAATAATGGGAAAAAAGCAATTGCTTATATATCAGTTGGCTCGTGGGAAAATTGGCGTCCAGATAAAAATAGATTTCCAAGTAGTGTTATTGGAAATAATTATGATGGTTGGAATGGAGAAAAATTCTTGGATATCAGACAAATCAATGTTCTACGTCCAATTATGCATGATCGTTTTGTTATGGCAAAAAACAAAGGTTTTGATGCAATTGAACCAGATAATATAGATTTGCACACATATTCTTCCGGAGAATTGGGATTTAATATTACCAGACAAGATGTTATTAATTATTGTCAGATGCTAACAAACGAAGCGCATAGCTTAGGTCTATCAATTGGACAAAAAAATGCAGCGGATTTATCTTCTGATATGGTAGATATGTTTGACTGGATTTTACTTGAAGATGCTTATTATGAATATTTTCACAATAGAGAACACGAAGCCGTTAATAAGGCTCAGATCTATATTAGAAATAATAAAGCAGTCTTTGCTACAGAATATACAGACAATGTTAGTCATTCAATGTTTCAATCACGAATTGTACCAAAATCCAGAAAACTAAATAATTTTGTTATACTAAAGGATAGAAGTCTTTCTTCTGCCGGAGGTGAAACTAATGAATAAAACATCGATTTAAATAGGTAGTATCCCAAAAAGTGTGTATTTAGTTTTTGATTATACTCCAAAAGTATGAATTTTTCACGAAGCTTTAAAACGCTTATTTAATTCAATAAGTTTTATAACGCCTATCTATAATTTTAAGACAAGTTTATAATTAAAAACCCTACCGGTAAGATAATTGGGAACACGATAAACATTTTTACGATAAATATCCCGTATCCAAAGATTGGTAATGCTATTTCTTACTTCAAACATATTCAATATTTCTATTCCGGCACTGATATATTTGAATTTTTTTAACCAAACCGGTTTGTTTTTCATCTCACTGAGTACATAAAAAATTCCGATATCCGAACGAAAATAATTTTTGGTGCGAAACTGATAGAGATAAGGATCGGCATATGAAGGAGAACCCGTTGGAATTCCTCCCATATAAGTCATATTAAGATACATTTTCAGATTGGGAATTTTCGGAACATAATCCTGAAAAAGCATTGCAAATTTGAATCGTTGATCGCTGGGGCGGGGAATATATCCGCGATGATTGATATTTTCCATAGTTTTCATCAGTCCCAAACTAAACCAGGATTCCGCTCCCGGAATAAATTCACCGTTGATGCGGGTTTCAAATCCATAAGCAAAAGCCGTAGCATTGTTTGTGGCAAAATAACGTATTCTTACGTTTTCCATCGTATAGGGATTGACATCCCATAAGTATTTATAATAAATTTCGGAAGTCAGTTTAAATGGTCTTTCCCAAAGAGAAAAAAACCAATCGTTTGCCAAGGAAGCAATAAACGATTTTTGCGCTTTCACTTGAATATTCAACTGTCCGTTCGGATTACGAAATTCTTTGTAAAAAGGAGCTTGTTGGTAAATTCCCGTAGCCAAACGAAATTCCATATTTTTTTCCCAATCGGGTTTCAGTCCTACTAAAATTCTTGGGCTGACATAATAATCGGAATGTGATTGATGATTGTTTTGGTCGTTAATATCCCAATATTGTGAACGAATTCCTGCATTGAACCACAATTTGTTATTTTCTATCATTAATTTTTTACGCCAAAGAAAAAATCCGGTAGCACGTTTGACTTGAACATGATTAAAACTCTTGGTATTTTGATAGGGTAGAATAGGAGCGGTGTCCAAATCATAAGGTTCTTCTATATGAAAACTTCCCGGAGGGTAGAGGGCAAAACCCGCCGAATCTATCATTTGCCATTCGTTGATACGATCTTTGATATCTTCCCAACCGAACTTTATTCCGGTTTCATATTGATTATTTTTGTTGATGATCTTTCGGAATTTGATTTCCATATTCCCTATCAATGCATCCAAATCGTTGCGTGCATGATTGAGTTCACTTCCCAAACTTTCCAAATTTTCGGGATTCCCGAAATCGGGTGAACCCAAATCCGTGTTGGGTTCGCCAATATTATATTGACCGAGCAAATCATAATGTTCATCTTCTTGTGTGTTATATATAGAAGCCATAAATATATAACGATTTTCGTGTCGGGGTTTCCATTGGGTTTTAACAGCGCCGAAGTAGGTCAAATAATTGTCTTTTTCCATTCCGTCGTAATCGATAACCAATACTTTGGCATCTTGCAGAGAACCGAAATTTGTAGTTTTAACTTGCGGTTGATATCGGTATTGATTGACTGAAATATTTGTGTAAAACTCCGAATATAATTTTTTATTAAAATCGTATCTAAACAAATTTTGAAAATCCAGGAATTGCGGATGATAATCTACATCTACATCTTTACTATTAACCAAAAGACTGTTATCATAATAACGAATTCCCGCAATATTTCCTATTTTGTTTTTTCTGAATTCATTGCTGATATTTCCTCCAAGTAAGTTCAAATCTACGGAAGTTTCGTCTTTTGTCGGATTTTTATAAGTAACATCCAATACCGATGAAAGTTTGTCACCTTTATCTGCGGCAAAACCTCCCGGATAAAAAAAGATATTTTGAACAAAATCGGGGTTGATAAAACTAAGTCCTTCTTGCTGTCCGCTACGAATAAGAAAGGGACGATAGATTTCAATACCGTTGATATACACTTGATTTTCATCAAAATTTCCTCCTCTCACCATATATTGACTGCTCAATTCGTCAAAGCCACTTGCCGACGGCAAAGATTTAATAACATTTTCCACCGATTTTTGAGCTCCCGGAGTAACTTTGGCATTGACACTACCGATTTTAACGGCTCCTTCTTTTTCTTTGATACCTTTGGCTTTGATGACAACTTCGTTGAATCTTTCTTGTTTG
>JALSTJ010000068.1 GCA_026983815.1 Flavobacteriales bacterium | reverse complement strand
ATTTGAAACAAAAAAAGATAAAAATTTTCTCTATATCATTTTCCATCAAGAACCACCTTATTATCAATTGAATTTTCCGGTCGAAATCGAATTTCCGACAAAAAAATATTTTATCAATTTTCCCGTTGATAAAGAAAAGAACATTTATAAAATACCATTAAACAAATTGCCAAAGAACTACAAAATTTTATATGACCCGGAAGTCAAAATTTTATATAAATAAACTCCTATGAAAAAATTAAATTTAATTCTACTTACGTTTTTATTGACTTTATTTGCTTGTCAGGAAAGCTCCGTAGAAACTTCAACCGGTTCAACTGAAAAGGATCAATCGATTGGAAAATTTGCAATTGTTATTCACGGAGGTGCCGGATATATTAAAAGCTTGCCTCCGGAACAAGAAAAACTTTATAAAGAAAAAATGAATGAGGCACTGGAAAAAGGTTGTCAAATTTTAAAAACCGGTGGTTCGGCAATAGATGCAGTAGAAAAAACCATTAACATTCTGGAAAATTCTCCTTTGTTCAATGCCGGAAAAGGAGCAGTTTTAAATAACTTAGGACAGGTGGAAATGGATGCATCAATTATGGATGGAAAGACTTTGAATGCCGGAGCTGTTGCCGGAGTGCATCATATAAAAAACCCTATTTCTGCTGCAAGAATTGTTATGGATAGCTCCAAACACGTCTTGCTTTGCGGCGACGGAGCAGAACAGTTTGTAAAAAAATACGGAATTGAAATGAAAAATCCCGAATATTTCATCATTGAAAAACGAGTGAAACAATTGGAAAAAATCCAAGGTAAAAAAGTAGCTGTCAATGGAATTAAAGGTAATTTTAATCAATACATTGACGACCATAAATTCGGAACCGTAGGTTGTGTTGCTTTGGACAAAAACGGAAATATTGCTGCCGGAACTTCTACCGGCGGATTAATGAACAAAAAATACGGTCGTATAGGAGATTCTCCCATAATAGGAGCAGGTACTTATGCAAATAACGAAACTTGTGGAATTTCTTGCACCGGAACCGGAGAATATTTTATCAGAACATTAGCCGCTCATACGGTTTCGGAATTGATGAAATATAAAAAATATTCTTTGGATAAAGCACAAAAAGAAAGTATTATGCAAGTGCAAAAATTAGGTGGTGACGGCGGAATGATCGGGTTGGATAAAAACGGTAATATTTCGTGGTTTTTCAATACGGAAGGAATGTTTCGCGGGTTTAAAAAATCAACCGGTGAAACAAAGATTGAATTTTATAAACAAAAAAATAACTTATGAAAAAGCATTTAATTCTTGTAAGCTTTATTATTCTTTCTTGCAATTCATCCAATAGTGAATATTATGATGAGGCTGTGCCTCCAATGGCTCCCAAATCGGTCGAAAGCGGTGATATTTCTAATCAAGAAAATTTTTCGGTGAATAGAAAAATCAAAAAGGAAGCGGATATCGTTTTTGAAACGGATGACCTAAACCAAACGACCCGAAATGTTCTACAAGCTATAAAAAAATATCAAGCGGAAATTCAATCCGATCGTGAATACGGTTCGAATAAAAGAATCAGCCATTCGTATATCATAAAGGTTCCTTCTGAAAATTTTTCAAAATTGATAAAAGAAATTAGCCGTGGCGTTCAAAAATTCGAGCAAAAACAAATTCAATCGGAGGATGTTACTACTCAATTTATTGATATTTCCGCACGCCTCAAAACCAAAAAAGCATTGGAACAAAAATATTTGGATTTGCTCAAACAAGCCAAAGGTGTCAAAGAAATAATGGAAGTTGAAAAAGAATTGGAAAAAATCAGGGGACAAATAGAATCGGTAGAAGGACAGTTAAAATTTTTGTCAAAACAAACCTCAATGTCCACTATCAATTTGACTTTTTATAAAAAAATACCTTTTCAAACAAATTTTATACAAAAATTCAAAAAAGGTTTTAAACAAGGTTGGAATAATTTGATTTGGTTTTTGATATTTCTGGTAAATTTATGGCCTTTTGTAATACTGGGGATATTGATATATTTATACATAAAATATTATAGAAAAAGACATTAAAAAAGCGGCTCGTGGAAGCCGCTTTTTTCTATTATTTTCTCATACGTTTCATAAATTCTTCACCCAAACGTTTGTAAACACCCGATTCCAGTTTCTCTCTAATAGCCGAAAATGCTTTTACCGTTTCGTCAATATCATCTTGTGTATGTAAAGCGGTCGGGATTAAACGCAACAAAATCATTCCTTTGGGAATTACCGGATAAATCACTATGGAAGTAAAAACTTTATACTTTTCACGTAAATCTTTTACCATAACCATAGCTTCGGGGACATCTCCTTTCAGATAAACCGGTGTAATGACCGTATTGGTAGAACCCAGATCGAAACCGGCATCTCGTAAACCTTTTTGTAAAGCAGTTGCTACTTTCCAAAGTTTATCTTTAAGCTCGGTATTTTTTCTTAAAAGCTCCAAACGTTTCAAAGCCCCTTCGACCATAGGCATCGGCAAGGATTTTGCAAAAACTTGCGAACGCATATTATATTTCAAATATTGAATTAAATCTTTTTCACCTGCAACAAAAGCTCCGATACCCGCCATAGATTTGGCAAATGTAGCAAAATAAATATCGATATCGTCCTGAACGCCTTGTTCCTCTCCTGCTCCTGCTCCTGTTTTTCCCAAAGTTCCGAATCCATGCGCATCATCAACAAGTAATCTGAAATTGAATTTTTTCTTTAATTCGACAATTTCTTTAAGTTTTCCTTGTTCGCCTCGCATTCCGAAAACTCCTTCGGTAATGACCAAAATTCCTCCTCCTGTTTTATCAGCCACAGCTGTTGCCCGTTCCAAATTTTTTTCCAAACTATTAACATCATTATGCTGAAAAGTAAATCGTTTTCCTTGATGTAAACGACAACCGTCAATGATACTGGCATGCGAATCGCTATCATAAACAATCACATCGTGTTTATTAACCAACGAATCGATAATGGAAACATTTCCCTGATAACCGAAATTCAATAAATAAGCAGATTCTTTTTGAACAAATTCAGCCAGTTCGTTTTCCAATTGTTCATGTTTTTCCGTTTGTCCCGACATGGCTCTGGCACCCATCGGATAAGCCATTCCCCATTTAGCCGCCGATTCTGCATCGGTTTTTATTACCTCGGGATGTGAAGCCAACCCCAGATAGTTATTGATACTCCAAGTAATCATTTCCTTTCCGTTAAATATCATTCGGTTGGAAATAGGTCCTTCAAACTTGGGAAATACAAAATATCCCTCGGCAACATCAGCATAATTTCCCAAGGGACCTTTATCTTGTCTGAATTTATTAAATAAATCTTTCATTATATTTAATTAAAAAGTTGTGCAAATTTAGGAAATTTATTTGATTTTATTATGCTTGCATAACAAGTTTAAAAACAATAGATGCATGACTAAAAATAATGATTATAATATTACACATTATTTAATCAGTTTTTCTTGAAATTTGCGGACTAAATTCCGTATAAATAAAAAAAATAACCAACTGAAAATCAGTTGGTTATTTTTGCACCTTGTGACTCCGGCAGGATTCAAACCTGCAACCTTCTGAGCCGTAATCAGATGCGCTATTCAGTTGCGCCACGGAGCCATTTTGTTTTGTTAGTGATCGCGACAGGTTCCGATAGCTATCGGAACGAACCTGTGACCGTCCCAAAGCAAAATCGAAATCCTGTAATAATCTACATAATTGTAAAAAATATCACAAAATTAGCTATTTCTTGTGATCGCGACAGGTTCCGATAGCTATCGGAACGAACCTGTAACCGTCCCGATTTTAATCGGGATGCTCTATCCAACCTGAAAATAATCAGGAAACAATATCACAAAAATATCAATTTCTTGTGATCGCAACAGGTTCCGATAGCTATCGGAACGAACCTGTAACCGTCCCGATTTTAATCGGGATGCTCTATCCAACCTGAAAATAATCAGGAAACAATATCACAAAAATATCAATTTCTTGTGATCGCGACAGGA
>JALSTJ010000067.1 GCA_026983815.1 Flavobacteriales bacterium | reverse complement strand
ATTTACTTTTGCCGCTTAAATTATCAAAAATGAAATTAGGATTTAATTTGAACGAAATTCTAACCGCCACCATGGTGCTATTTGCGGTTATAGATATTTTGGGAAGTATTCCGATTATAATTGATTTGAGAAAAAAAGTAGGTCATATACAATCGGAAAAAGCAAGTATTATTTCCGCATTGATTATGATTGCTTTTCTTTTTGTTGGAGAAGGAATTCTAAAAATCGTTGGAATTGATGTCGGATCTTTTGCCGTTGCAGGTTCTTTTATTTTGTTTTTCCTGGCGATAGAAATGATTCTGGGCATTACTCTTTTCAAAGATGACGAACCGGAAAGCGCTTCGGTAGTTCCATTGGCTTTTCCTTTGATTGCAGGAGCAGGAAGTTTAACTTCCATACTATCTCTTAAAGCGGAGTATGCTACAATTAATATTCTAATTGCTATTATTTTGAATATGATTTTTGTATATGCCGTTTTAAAATCGTCTCAAAGAATTGAAAAATTAATAGGGAAAGCCGGAATTGGAGTTATTCGCAAGGTATTTGGAATTATTTTGTTGGCAATTTCCGTTAAATTATTTGTTACAAATATCAAAACTTTATTATAATTTTTTGGTTTTATTGAGTTTGTCAATAAAAAAGCCCTTCGTTTGAAGGGCTTTTTTAATAATTATTTTATTGCTTAATAACCTCTTACTGCTTTAAGAGCATCAATATTTCCGTAACCGAAATTGGAACTTTTATAAGGATATAAATCGGCAGCCCATTTCATACGATTTAAGACTTGGTCTCTGTTCCAATAAGGATATCTCGCCCAAACCAAAGCGGCAATTCCTGCTGTTGATGCTGTCGCCACGGAAGAACCACCGAAATATTCACTAGTATTATTATAAAATCCTACCACCGGTTGATGGTGATTATTGGCTCTTTCCATAACGTAGGTAAAGATAATTTGAGATCCCGTATGGCAAACATCACATTCACTATAACCATTTCCTTCCTCTATTCCGGTTACTGCAACCGTTTCACTCATACTGGCGGGGAATATCACCGGATACCAATTGGTATAAGACGTAGAAGTTCCGCCGGCTGCAAAAATAAGTTTTCCATGACGATAAGCATATTTTACGGCATCTTTAATATTTCCAATGGACCAGGGATAACCTATGGACATCGAGATGATTTTTACATCACTTCTATTAGCTAAAGCTTTCAACGCCATGGTAACTCCTTTTCTTTCATGATAATCATTCAAAAGCACATCATGGGTACCACGATAAGACACCAAATTACATTCGTAAGCTACACCCACCGGAAGTCCGTTATTGTTATTGGGAGCGGCAACAGAGCTACAAGAGCTTGTTCCGTGTCCACATCTATCGTCAGGCCCATCGTAATTGTTAGACCACCACCAAAAAGAATCGATATAAGTTCCATATTTTTGAACGTAACGTCCGGAATAATAATCATCAAATTTGCTTCCTAAATTTTGTTGATAAGGCGAAATACCCGTATCTATTACCCCTACGGTTATTCCACGACCTTTGCTATAATTCCAAGCTTGCGGAATTTTGTGGATGCTGTAGCTCCAAGGAATTTTGGCACCGGTAGAAAGTGTTGTATAATCGGCAGACGAAATAGTAGTAGGACTTGAGTTACATCCCGAATTGCTTCGGGTATTTTGATTGGAATATTCTGAAAATTCATAAGTAACCGGTTCTATATATCTGATATTTTGTAAATTTCTCAATTCTTGAACAGTTTCCAACTTGGACACCAAAACATCCATATATTGTAATTCTTTGTCATCATATAAAATGATGGATTTTTTTTGTTTTCCTTCATATTTTTCAAGAATTGAAACGATAGCATTTTTTGTTTGATGGGTTAAAGGTGATTTTTTATCATCATGAGCATAATCGTTATAACTTCCGTAACCAATTGTGATAACATGTTTTTCGCCGGCTAATGCGGCACTCCACAAAACATTGGGTTCCACCATTGACCAATCAAACTTTCCATTCAAATCATAAGTTTGTTTGATGATTTCGGAGACTTGTTTTCCCGATAGTAAAATTTTTTGTTGGGGTTGTTTGTCAGGTTGCTCTTGTATATCTTTTTTACAAGAAAATATGCTTAGCATAATGAATGCCAAGCTAAATAGAGTTATTTTTTTCATAGTTAAAATATAAATGGTTAATTTCGTGCACAATATAAAATATTTATTTTTATTTTGGCAAGGAAATACTATATTTTAACATACAAAAAATGATATTTTTCAAAGTTTGGAGTAGATTTTTGTTGTTTTTGCAAATTTTATAGGAAAAACTCTGAAAAAATTATAAATAACACAAAAACCAATTAGTTCAAATAAACGAGTTGAGGAATTTTGTTTTCCATATTTTCAATTACAAATAATATTTTCAAGTATTCATCGAACTTTCCATTCAATAAAAATTTTTCCGCTTGTTTTTTTAAATGAGAAAATAAAGATAAATTTTTCATAATCTTGAGATTTATATTCTAAATAGAACAAGCATCGTGCCAAAATAAAAAGAACCACTATTTTCGGTAGTGGCTCTTTATATGAATGTTATATTGAAATTGAAAATTATCCGCCAAAAAATCCTTTTCCCATATTAAAAAGATCATCTATGATGCTTCCATCTCCGTCGGAATCCAATATTTTTTCTATAAAACTTGAATGTTGTTGTGCTTGACTATCGCCACCGATCATATTGCCTATGATATTGGATAAGTCGGTGGGATTTGAAACTTGATTGCTACGGGTTTGTTTGCCCAACATACCCATAACGATAGGTGCTGCCATTTTTAAAATATTCAATGCAGAACCCATATCCAATCCATTTTGCTTGGCAATGGCTGTGGCAACCACTTCTTTTTTTTCTCCCAAAACATGACCTAAAATTTTATCTCCGTCTTGGATAACCTCTTCATTTACATTTCCTCCGCCAAAAATATCCATAACGTTATCAAGGATAGAGCCGTCATGTTTTTGTAGAGCATTTAACAATCCTGATGCCGAATCCGGATTGGAAGCATTTTTTTTCAAAGCACCCATAAGCATAGGTATTGCCGATTGGATAGCCGATTGTGTTTTGTTTGAATCTTGACCCAGCTGAGCACTTGCTCCTTGAATAATCATTTGTCCCATGGGACCTTGTAATAAGTCTAAAATACCTGACATAATTTTAATTTTATATTGATTTAAGTGGTAAATTTACAAAGTTTTTGTTAAAAAATAAAATTACAAAAAAGTAGGCATAAAAAAAAGGAAGCCATTTTAGCTTCCTTTGCGGTCCGGACGAGACTCGAACTCGCGACCCCATGCGTGACAGGCATGTATTCTAACCAACTGAACTACCGGACCTGTTTATCTTTGCGACTGCAAATATAAAAACATTTTTTTATTTGGCAAAACAAATAAATTTTTTTTTCATGGAATTTTTGTGTTATTTTGGGAACATAATTCATTCTATGGTTTTAGTTACAGGAGCAACCGGTTTTGTGGGTTCACACTTATTATTTTATCTGTTGGGCAAAGATGTTCGAATCAGAGCGCTTTATCGACAGAAAAAATCTATTGAAAAAGTTCGGAATTTATTTTCCTTATATCACCCGACCCCCCAAAAACTATTGGATAGAATTGAATGGATACCAGCAGATATTACCGATATTTCTTCCTTGGAGCAAGTCCTTGAAAATATTGATAAAATTTACCATTTGGCAGCTGTAGTCGACTTTTCTTCGGTCTCAAAAAATTCTTTATATCAAGTAAACGTTGAAGGAACAAAAAATTTACTGACTTTGGCTACGGAAAAAAAAATCAAAAAGTTTTTCTATATGAGTTCAATTGCTTCTTTGGGCAGTTATGATCAACCCATTACTGAAAAAACTTTTTGGAATTGGAAAGAAAAGGGAAGTTCTTATGCCAAAACCAAATTTTTGGCGGAAATGGAAGTTTGGCGTGCTTCACAAGAAGGATTAGATGTTGTAATCGGCAATCCGTCCATTATATTGGG
>JALSTJ010000066.1 GCA_026983815.1 Flavobacteriales bacterium | reverse complement strand
CATCTTTATAACCCGAATCAATTCTATCCAAATTATCCAAAATATCATAAGCTCTTCTGATATCTTTTTTATTTCCGCTATTCAACAAAATTTTTGCTTTCTTATACAAATGAGCTACCAAATGATTCTTGGCATCTATGATTTTCGTATCCAGATTTTCAAAAGCAAAAGAAATATTTTCTCCCGTTTTGGTCAATCGTAAAGGGACCAAAGCTTTGACTTTATTCTGACGACTATCCATCTGTAAATAAGTATCATAAATCGTTTGCCATTTTTCGGGATTTACATCTTTTTGTGCACGTGCAATTATTTCCTTATCTCTCTGCATCGCTTTATCATAAGCTTCCTTCAAAAGCATAATATAAGGGTCTGCGCTTTTTTTCCCTTTTTTCTTAGAAATTTTATCAACCGCCAGATTGATTGCAGAATCGTAATTTCCGGTATTGATCAACTCTTGTATTTGCTTGGTATTTCCACAAGAAAAGAGTATAAA
Organism: Flavobacteriales bacterium; assembly: GCA_026983815.1. Classification (GTDB taxonomy): domain Bacteria; phylum Bacteroidota; class Bacteroidia; order Flavobacteriales; family Flavobacteriaceae; genus JALSPZ01. Next base: position 3,562 of record JALSTJ010000066.1, on the reverse strand, counting down.
AGTTATTAAACTTAATAAGATATTTTTTTTCATCTTCGCAAAATTATTTTGTTAGTTTTTAACAAAAGTAATAAAATATTTTATATAAAAAAAGGGACATATTTGCCCCTTACATAAAATATTAATATGATTATTGACAGTGCGTTAAAAATAGAATACAAAATCTATTGCCAAATGCTTAGGCATTGTCTTGAAATCATCAGACTTATTAACATCCGTAAAGCCCAAATGATAAGACACACCTACTCCTACACTACCGAAATCCAAATCATATTCTCCCCCGACTCCTGCCATAAAACTCATACCGAACGTGTTAAATTGGTCAATATTTTGCACTTCCGCCCCTCCGGCTTTGGCTTTTGCCGCAACATTTATATCAAAAGTTCCTCCGAAAAATCCGGTAATATGAACATTATCGGTAACTTCTTTGGTGCGTAATTTCAATGCCAAAGGAATTTCCAATGTCGTAAGGGATTGACTTACAGCATCCGTATTAAAATTTTTGGAATGTATCAACAATCCCGAATGGATATTATAATTTCCGGCAAAATTATAATCCGCCAACAATCCTCCTTTCCATCCCAAACCTCCGGAATTGTCAGACGAAACAAAATTTCCATCGGAATTTTTTACAAAATTCTTATTAAAATTAATGCTCGGAGACAAAGTCAATCCGATTCTGAAATCTTGCGCATGTAAATTTAATCCTATCAATAATAAAATAACTAAAACCATTTTTTTCATAACAATTATTTTTTGATTATTTTTATGCTAAAATACAAAAAAATATGAAAAGAAAGATTTTGTTGAATGATTTTGAACTTTTTCTAAAACTTGAAAAAAAAGTATCCAAAAATACAATCGAAAGTTACTTAAATGACGTCAATAAATTTTTGAATTTTTTCAATGAATTTAATGAATCTATTGATTTTAAACTATTTACCCCCGACTTACTCAAAGAATTTATTTACCAAATTTCCGACAGTATAGCTCCGGCAACCCAAGCGCGCTTAATTTCCGGTATTCGATTGTTTTTCAACTTCTTGATTTTGGAAAACCATATCGAACAAAACCCTATGGAACTCATAGAATCGCCTAAACTTCAAAGAAAACTCCCCGATGTGCTGGATATTGAAGAAATCGACCGATTAATAGCCGCAATAGATCTTTCAAAACCCGAAGGCGAACGAAACAAAGCCATTATCGAAACCTTATACGGATGCGGACTAAGGGTATCCGAATTAGTCGAACTCAAACTCTCCGACTTGTTTTTTGACGAAGGCTTTATCCGCATAACCGGAAAAGGAGATAAACAACGTTTTGTCCCCATAAACGATTACACAAAAAAAATCATTGAAAATTTTATCAAATATTCCCGGAAACCCGAAGAAGCCAAACCCGGACACGAAGATTATCTCTTTCTCAACCGCAGGGGAAGAAAACTCACTCGTAATATGATTTTTATTATCATCAAAAAACTCTTGAAACAAAGCGGTATCCAAAAAAATATCAGCCCGCACAGTTTGCGTCATTCTTTTGCCACGCATTTATTGGAAAACGGAGCAGACCTTCGCTCCATCCAATTGATGTTAGGACACGAAAGCATTACAACAACCGAAATTTATCTACATATTGACCGAAAAAAATTACACGAAACATTGGAAAAATACCATCCGAGAAATCATTAACTGTTAGCCGATTGATTATTTGTAGCATCCAACAACTTTCGCTGTAACGACTGCACCCTTTCCAAACTTTGCGTCCGATAAGATTCATATTCATCCGACAAATCCTTATAATTCGCCAAAGTTTCTTTGGTAATAAGATTGCTATTACGGTATTTAAAAATAAAGAACAACAATAAAATCGATAGTATGGAAACAATTCCCCATAAAATCAGATTATAGGTTTTTTTAGAAAGCCAACTCCCGAATAAATTGATATTATCCACCTTATTTTCCAGTTTGTCTATCATCTCTTTATCCTGAACAATATCGTATTCCAATTCATTTATTTTTTTATTCAAATGCTGAATTTCAGCTTTCAAATTTTTAATTTCCTTTTCACGCGAAGCCAAAGTATCCAAAGTATTTTTCTTCAATTTTGTAAACCAATAAGATTTAATCACTTTATAATCCTGATACCTACCGGATTTATTAAAGACCTCTTCAAACTGACTACTAATATTTCCATTCCACTCCGGCACCTTTTTCTTTTTCACATTTTGCGCCCACAATGAACCAAACCCGAATAAAACAAGCCAAAAAACAATTTTTTTCATAAAACGACTTTTATGTTTAAAAAAATACAACAATTAATTAACGAAAATAACCAAAAAAAATTATAAAATAACAAAGAAACAAAAAAAATATGGGCGTGCCCCTTCCCTTTTCCATCCGCACAAGTCCACGGGTCGTGTTTTCCGCTTATAGTCCCGCCCGCAAAAACACACAAAAACAAAACAAGCAAAAGGAGCTTCTCGGGTCGCTCTTTTGCTTGTGTTTTTGTAGTGTTTTCCAGTGCGGGAGCTACCGCTCCAACCACTCACGCAAGGCAAACACTCACAGTTCCCCTCTACGAGAGGGGCTAGGGGTGTGTTCGTCCATATCAAAAAAAATCATAACTTTACAACAAAAAAAATGAAAAAACGAAAAATCATTCCATACAATCCCAAACTAAAAGAACTTGCCAGAGAATTAAGAAATAATTCAACAAAAGCGGAGATTATCCTTTGGACCAAGCTTCGCAGAAAACAAATGTATGGATATGATTTTCACAGACAAAAACCCATTGATGAATTCATCGTTGATTTTTTCTGTCGCGATTTGATGTTGGCTATTGAAGTTGATGGTTATTCCCACGAGTTTTTAGAAGTATATAATAAAGATGTTATAAAAGAAAAACGACTTAATCAATTAGGTATAACCGTATTGAGATTTTCGGATAAGCAAGTGCTAAAAGATACCGAAAATGTGTTGCGAGCAATTGAATGGTTTATTGTAGAGTTTGAAAAAGAGAATGAATGATAAATTTCGTAAAACAGCAAAAACACACCCCCAACCCCTCTCGTAGAGGGGAGCTTGGCTTTTCGTAAAATAGAAAATATAGTTTGCTTTAAGTAATTAGTTGTTAAATTGGAAATTACGTATAAGAGAATTGAGATATTAAAACCTCTTAATAGAGGAGAGCTTGGTATTTCGTTAGGATAAGACGTAAAATTTTTATAGAGTTTTGTTTTTAAAATAACGATTAAGTTCTTATTTTTCAGAGAGTTGTTGGTAAACGTCACCAGTTCCCCTCTATGAGAGGGGCTAGGGGTGTGTTCGTCCAATCCAACGAAATGTTACTAAAAAATATAACTCCCCTACCCAACTAAAAAGTCCTACAAAACCAGTTCCCCTCTATGAGAGGGGCTAGGGGTGTGTTCGTTCAAGCTAACGGAATATATGTAAAAACACCGCCACGCCGCTATGCTTTCATTAAGCATTAACAATTAAGCATTCACAATTAACGATTAAACAAAAAAATTTGTAATTTTAAACGCCAAAAAAAATAAACTATG
>JALSTJ010000065.1 GCA_026983815.1 Flavobacteriales bacterium | reverse complement strand
TTACCGACGAGGACGCATTAAAATTTTTGGAAGTATATCAAAATCTGTTTCCAAATAATGAAATTGAAAAAATAATAGATTTTATACATCAAAGAAATCAAACACAGACTGATATTCCCGAATTACGCAAAATCAAAGCCTATATTAGACGTGCCGAAGCATTGGCCGCCGTTAGGTTTTTAGACCTTCCTTCTGAAAACGTTCATTTCTTGGATTTACCTTTTTATGACAGACATCCATTGCTTAAAAGAGAAATACAAGCGGATGATGTGGAAATTATGCAAAATTTTATACAACAAATCAAACCGCATCAAATTTTTGCTGCCGGTGATTTGGCTGACCCACATGGAACCCATAGAATTACATTCGATTTATTATCGGAAGTTTTGAAAAACTTAAAAACCGAAGAATTTATCAAGGATACCCGTGTATGGCTTTATCGTGGAGCTTGGGACGAATTTGAAGTATATGATATCGAAATGGCTGTCCCGATGAGTCCGGCACAAGTAGAAAGAAAAAAATTGGCTATTTTTTATCATCAAACACAAAAAGATAATGTGATGTTTAAAGGAGAAGACGAACGTGAATTCTGGCAAAGAGTAGAAGAAAGAAATAAACAATTGGCAGAAAAATACCATCAATTGGGCTTTGCCGATTATGAAGCGATGGAAGCATTTAAAGAATTAAAATTTTAAGAAATTATGAGTAAACAAATACAAAACATAGGCATAATGACTTCCGGAGGAGATTCCCCCGGAATGAATGCCGCCATACGAGCAGTAGTGAGAACCGCTGTGTTTTATAAGATGGATCCTTATGGAATTTACAGAGGATATCAGGGATTGATTGAAGGAGATATCGAACGTTTTACCGCTAGAAAAGTAAGTAATATTATCAATCGTGGCGGAACCATTTTAAAGACTGCACGTTCACAAGAATTTAGAACGGTTGAGGGAAGAAAAAAAGCTTATGAACAACTCAAAAAACATCATATTGATGCTTTGGTTGTAATCGGTGGAGACGGTTCGTTTACCGGAGCACAAGTTTTTAGTGAAGAATTTAATTTTCCGGTGATTGGCATTCCCGCTACTATTGATAATGATATTTTCGGAACGGATTTTTCCATTGGTTTTGATACGGCAAGCAACACCGCAACCGAAGCCATAGACAAAATCAGAGATACTGCAAGCTCTCACGACAGATTGTTTTTTATCGAAGTTATGGGGCGTAATGCCGGTTTTTTGGCTTTGTATAGCGGTATCGCAGGTGGAGCGGAAGAAATTTTAATCCCCGAAGAAAATATCGGAATTGACAAACTGGTAGAATCTTTAAGAAGAAGCAAACGAGCTGGAAAAACCAGTAGTATTGTAGTGGTTGCCGAAGGCGATAAAACCGGTAAAAATGTTTTTGAATTGGCAAAATATGTCGATGATAATCTCAAAGAATATGAATCTCGTGTAGTAATTGTCGGACATATCCAAAGAGGTGGGTCTCCTACAACTTTCGATAGGGTATTAGCCAGTCGATTGGGCGTAAAAGCTGTTGAAGTTCTTTTGGATGGACAAAAGGGGTTAATGGTAGGATATAAAAATAATAAAGTGGAAGTTACTTCTTTAAAGGATGCTATCAATTTAAAACGGGAAATAAATAAAGAATTATTATACATAGTTGATATTTTAACTACTTAAAAACAAATAATTATTTTACTTTTGTAAAACTTTAAAAAAATAAAATCATGAAAAAAATAAAAATAGGAATTAACGGTTTTGGTCGTATCGGACGTCTTGCCTTTCGTGCTGCATCAAAAAATCCGGCTGTTGAAGTAGTAGCCATAAACGATTTGTTGGATACGGATTATTTGGCTTATCTATTAAAATACGATTCGGTTCACGGAAGATTTGACGGAAGCGTAGAAGTCGATGGAGATTATATGATTGTAAACGGAGTAAAAATTCGCACAACCAAAGAACGTGATCCCGAAAATATCAATTGGGGAGCTGTTGATGTGGATTTTGTTATAGAATCTACCGGATTTTTTACCGATAGAGATATGGCTGCCAAACATTTGAAAGCAGGGGCAAAAAAAGTTATTATTTCCGCACCGTCAAAAGATGCTCCGATGTTTGTTAAAGGAGTTAATCATAAGGAATTAACCAAAGATATTGATATTTTTTCCAATGCTTCTTGTACAACCAATTGTTTGGCTCCGATTGCCAAAGTATTGCACGACAATTTCGGTATCGAAGAAGGTTTGATGACCACCATTCATGCGGCTACTTCCACCCAAAAAGTTATCGACGCGCCTTCTAAAAACAGAAGGAGAGGAAGAGCGGCTATCAATAATATCATTCCTACAACCACCGGCGCTGCAAAAGCCGTTGGAAAAGTTATTCCTTCATTAAACGGAAAACTTACAGGTATGGCTTTTCGTGTGCCGACAGCTGATGTTTCCGTAGTGGATTTAACGGTTCGTTTGCAAAAACCCACTTCTTATGATGAAATTATGAAAGTGATGAAAGAAGCTGCCGATGGAGAAATGAAAGGAGTTTTACAATATGTTGATGATGATGTGGTATCCCAAGATTTTGTTACCGAATCACATACTTCCAATTTGGACGTAAGAGCGGGAATCGGATTGAGTGATACTTTCTTTAAAATCATCAGTTGGTATGATAACGAATACGGTTATGCCAGTAAATTAATCGAAATGATTGAATATGCAGGAAATCTGTAAAATTGAATAATGATTTTTTCATAAAACCGCTTGCTTTGGTAGGCGGTTTTTTTAATTGGTTATCAGAATAACCTGAAATCGATATAAGAAAATATTTTAATTTTTATCTTAAATAATTGAATAAAATTTATTACTAAAATATTTTTAAGAATTTTTGTTTTAATAAACTAATGATATATTTTGCTTCGATTCTTTTATCGAACACAGGTTAAATATCACAAATAAAGCTTATTTTTGTTTATTGATAATTCTAAAATCTTAATTTTGAATAAAAGAAAAGTTCTTTTTGTATTCGGCACACGTCCCGAAGCCATCAAAATGGCACCGGTTATACATTATTTTAAATCGCATCCTTCGGATATTGAAACAAAAGTTTGTGTTACCGCACAACATCGGGAAATGTTAGACCAAGTTTTAAATTTTTTTGATATTACTCCCGATTACGATTTGGATTTGATGCAAAAAGGTCAAAATCTGTTTGATTTATCTGCACGTGTTTTAACCCATCTAAAACCGGTTTTGGATGATTTTGAACCGGATATTGTATTGGTTCACGGAGATACCACTACAACTTTAATGGGAAGTTTAGCCGGTTTTTATGGTGGAGCAAAAATAGGACATGTGGAAGCCGGATTGAGAACTTTTGATAAAAATGCCCCTTTCCCCGAAGAGATTAATCGTCAATTGACAGGCAAACTCACCGATTTTCATTTTGCCCCGACGGAAACTGCCAAGAACAACTTGTTAAAAGAAAATGTTTCGGAAAAAGATATTATCGTTACCGGGAATACGGTGATAGATGCATTGAAATTAGGTTTGAATAAATTGGAAAATTATCGAGATGCGGAAATCGAAAAACTTCAAAATATTGTTGAAAATGATAAAAAAATTATTTTGGTTACCGGACATAGACGCGAAAATTTCGGTGAAGGTTTTATAAATATTTGTAACGCTTTAAAAGAAATTGCAGAAAAAAATCCCGATACGCAAATTATTTATCCGGTTCACCTCAACCCGAATGTTCGTCAGCCGGTATTTGAAATATTAGGACATACGAAAAATATTCATTTGATAGAACCCTTAAATTATCCGGCTTTTATTTGGTTGATGAAACAATCGTATTTGATAATTACCGACAGTGGTGGCATACAAGAAGAAGCGCCGTCATTGGGAAAACCCGTTTTGGTTATGCGAAATACTACCGAAAGACCGGAAGCCGTTGAAGCGGGAACTGTTATTTTGGTAGGAACCGATAAAGCCAAAATTATTAAACATACGGAAGTTCTATTAAATGATAAAAATGCTTATGAACAAATGAGCCGATTACATAATCCTTATGGCGATGGGAAAGCTTCG
>JALSTJ010000064.1 GCA_026983815.1 Flavobacteriales bacterium | reverse complement strand
ACAGGTTCCGATAGCTATCGGAACGAACCTGTAACCGTCCCGATTTTAATCGGGATGCTCTATCCAACCTGAAAATAATCAGGAAACAATATCACAAAAATATCAATTTCTTGTGATCGCGACAGGATTCGAACCTGTGACCGTCTGCTTAGAAGGCAGATGCTCTATCCAGCTGAGCTACGCGACCGTATGGTTTCTATTTCAAAATATGTCTTGTAGCTAAATATGACCGTCCCGATTTTAATCGGGATGCTCTATCCATTCCGATAGTAATCGGAAGAGCTACGCGACTTTTTTTATTAATTTTTCAATCCTTGCTTTTAAAGTCAACTTTTACTCCGGTCAATACTATAAAGTATCAACCGGAGCAATGTAGTTGTATTAACAACTCAACAACAAATCAACTTAAAGTCGGGGTAGCAGGATTCGAACCTGCGGTCTCCTGCTCCCAAAGCAGGCGCGATAACCGGGCTTCGCTATACCCCGAATTTGCGGAGAGACAGGGACTCGAACCCTGGGAACCCTTGCGGGTTCACGGATTAGCAATCCGCTCCGTTACCACTCCGGCACCTCTCCTGACAATTCAATTTCCAAATTGCGAGTGCAAATATAAAACCAATTCTTGAATTAGGCAAAAAAATATTAAATATTATTCAGGATACTCCACCCGCAAATGATAAATATTTTTCAGTTTCTTTTTAAGCAGTTTCTTTATCTTACTTATCTCTTTTAAAGTAATATTTGCATAATCAAAAAAACCGTTTTTCAATTGGCTGTCAATAATTTTATCTACAAAATTTTCTATCTGTTCAGCTGTAGGTTCTCTTAAACTTTTTGATGCCGCTTCAACGGAATCTGCCATCATTAAAATGGCGGTTTCTTTTGAAAACGGATTGGGACCCGGATAACGGAATTTTTCTTTATCAACATTGGGATTTTTTTCCAATGCTTTCTTATAAAAATATTGAACCAATCCGGTTCCATGATGTGTACGTATAAAATCTATTAACCTGTCCGGTAATTTGTTTTTTCTTGCTAATTCAACACCATCCAAAACGTGATTAATAATGATTTGTGCACTTTCTTCGGGTTCTAAATCATCGTGTTTATTAACGCCTGACGTCTGATTTTCAGTAAAATAAAAAGGATTAAACATTTTTCCGATATCATGATACAAGGCTCCTGCTCTTACCAATAATGAATTGGCCCCGATTTCATTGGCTGCCGCTTCTGCCAAGTGCGCCACTTGCATCGAGTGATTAAAAGTTCCGGGAGCTTTATCAGCCAAACGTTTGAGTAATTTAGAGTTTGTATTGGACCATTCTAATAATGATACATCGGAAATCAATCCGAATAATTTTTCATAAATCAAAATTAATTGATGCGATAAAGCAATGGTTAGAATTCCATTGAGCAAAAACAATAAAATGATCTTTGAATTGATCAAACTTATACTTCCTTCATGGATTAAATGAAAAGCAAAATACCCTAATATATAAATCAAAATGATATTTCCAACCGAAGTGAATAAATTGGAACGTTTGGTAAGTTCAGTAACCGTTAATATGGTAACGATCCCTGCCATAATTTGTAAAAAAACAAATTCAAAACTATTGGGGACTACAAAACCCAATAATAGAATTGTCAAAACATGAACAAAAAATCCAACTCTGGCATCAAAAAAAGCTTTCAAAATTAAGGGCAAAATTGCTAATGGAACTACAAAAATATATGATGAATCATAGTTTATAGTAAAGGTAGTCAAAGCAACCAATAAAACCATATTAAAAAGTATTAACCCCAATTTGGAATTGTCTTCATAAATTTCCTTTCGATATTTTTTGAGAAAAAGCAGAAGCAATGTCAAAACAATAGCTACTAAAATAGCATATCCGGTATAAATCCAATAATTTGCATTGGCTTCATGCGCTTGCAATTGAAAAGCTTTTTGCAAGGATTTCAATTGGCGGTATTTTTTACTATCAACAATTTCGGATTTAGAAATAATAACTTTTCCTTTTGGAATCATTCCTTCATAAATGTTGATATTATTTATATTCTCATTGAGTTTTTGTTGATACAAATCCGAAGCAAAAACCAAATTTGGGTCTAGTTTTTTGGCATAGATATCCAATAACAAATTAAGATTTTTGGTATTCATATCTGCTTTAAAAATTCCTGCATTTTTTATATTATCATTAGTTAAGATTTCATCAGATGAAACAATTTTAAAGCTATTATTTTTGATTAAATAAATCTTTTGTCCATGAAATTCCACAGGTATTTTTTTTATAAATCCCCGCTTGTATATCTCTGATAAAAATTGTTGATTCAGTTTTTTTAATTTTCTTTTTTGCTTATATGGGATTTCTAAGGCATCAATTTCATTATCAATAATTTGTTTGGATTTATTTTTGTCAAGAGAAATAAATCTCAAGAAAATAGGAGAATTTTTTCTGATGGAATCTTTTTCTTTTTTAATTTCTTCATCGGTTTTAACCAAAGGAAAATCAAAGGGAGCGACTAAATTTTCATAAGCCCAAGCTTTATTTTTTTCATATTCGTATTTGAATTTTCCTTCTTTGGGGAATAAATAAATTATAGCTCCCAAACTAATAAAAACCAGTAAAAATTTATAAATATAATGAACATTCTTATAGATATAATTTGAAAAGTTTTCCATCGACTCCCGTTTATACTTTGTCAAAATTACTATTTTTTTGTATTTATAAGCTGCTATGCCAATAAATATTTGTATTTTTATCACAATTTTAAAAAACCATTAAAAAATGAAATCACCAAAAGATATAGTAATTATTTCGTATGCCAGAACGCCAATCGGTAGTTTTAACGGCAGTTTATCTAAAATTCCGGCTCCAAAATTGGGTTCAATCGCCATCAAAGGAGCTTTGGGAAAAATTAATTTAAAGCCCGAATTAGTCGATGAAGTCTATATGGGCAACGTTTTACAAGCAGGCGAAGGACAAGCACCGGCTCGTCAGGCAAGTATTTATGCCGGTATCCCGAATACAGTTCCGGCCACAACCGTAAACAAAGTTTGTGCTTCGGGGATGAAAGCCGTTAGTATGGCGGCACAAGCCATAAAAGCCGGAGATGCCGAAATTATTGTAGCAGGCGGAATGGAAAATATGTCTTTGGCTCCTCATTATTTGTCTGGTAGAACAGGACAAAAGTTAGGCGATATCAAACTAAAAGACGGATTGGTTTATGACGGACTAACCGATGTTTATTCCCAAAAACACATGGGCGTTTTTGCCGATATTACCGCTGCAAAATACGATATCAGCCGTGAAGACCAAGATGCTTTTGCACAAAATTCTTATTTACGTTCGGCAGAAGCTTGGAAAAATAATGTTTATGAAAATGAAGTCGTTCCCGTTGAAATTCCGCAACGCAAGGGTGACCCTATAATTTTTAAGGAAGACGAAGAATATAAAAACGTAAAATTTGAAAAAATTCCTTTATTAAAACCCGTATTTACAAAAGAAGGAACCGTAACCGCTGCGAATGCTTCCACTATAAATGACGGTGGGGCGGCACTTGTTATCACTACAAGAGCAAAAGCAGAAGAACTCGGAATAAAACCTTTGGCAAAAATAGTTTCCTACGCCGACGCCGCACACGACCCCGAATGGTTTACGACTGCTCCTGCAAAAGCAATTCCGAAAGCACTTAAAAAAGCAGGACTTCAACTATCGGATATAGATTATTTTGAACTAAACGAAGCTTTTTCGGTTGTTGGTTTGGTAAATATGGAAATGATGAATATCGACCCCGAAAGATGTAATATTTACGGGGGTGCTGTTTCTCTTGGACATCCGCTCGGTGTCAGTGGTGCCAGAATAATTATGGCAATGATTAACGCACTTAAACGCAACAATTGGAAGTATGCCGCCGCAGGAATTTGTAACGGAGGCGGAGGAGCAGGTGCTATGGTTATTGAAAATGAATGATTAATTGTTAATGCTGAATGGTGAATGAGATTCTTTACTTTGTTTGGAATGTCCGATGACCGATGATGGGAAGCAAAAGTCTTCCTTGAAGGTTTTACAATCCTTCAAGGTTTGCAGATAAGCAAAAAGCAAAGG
>JALSTJ010000063.1 GCA_026983815.1 Flavobacteriales bacterium | reverse complement strand
CTACTTACTTTGAGCAAATAGACACCTTTTTTAAGATGACCCAAAATTATATTTTTAGTGAATTTATCACTATTATTCGTATAATCTTGATCATAAATTGCTCTTCCGGACAAATCATATAATTTTAAATTAACATCTTCATTAGTGCTTATTTCCACGTGAATTTGTCCCTTTGATGGATTGGGCCAAATATTAAATTTATCAAATTTCGGACTATCCACCGCATTTACAGAACAAACTTCCAGCACCCACATATTAAGTGTTCCTCCATTTTGATCAACCGGATCGTCTACTTCCAAAGTCCATAATCCCAGAGAAGATTGGTTTTGAAGTAATGAAAGTGGCTGATAAGGTTTAACTTCATCACGAATTGCAGGAGCATTATGATTACAAACCACAAAGTCATCGGCTGCATCATTATAAGTTACTTGAATATCTTGATAGTTTCCTGCACAAGTTCCTGCATTATTCAAAATAACTTCTGTCCCCAATGGACTATTAACTTTTATTTCCAAATCGGAAATTTGTGTATGATTGATGCTAACAAATACTTTTACATATTCAATAGTTTTATCTTCCTGAAAATCAATAGTAGATGTTATGGGTTGTGTATTGGCAGTAGAAGGAATGGTTACTGCAGTTGTATTATAACCTTGAGAGCATTCAATAGGAATCGTCTCGAAATTCCAAACCGGAGAAAAGTTTCCTTCCCAACATCTGTTTTTAGGTTTTACTCGCCAATAGTAAGTATATCCATTATCTACTCCGTAAAAACTTTGATCAACATTCAAAGTTGTACCGGTAACCTCTTGACTGCCCAATAAATTACTAAAGTCACTGGCATAAGCTACCTCTACCAAATAGGTTTCGGCATTAGGGTTGGGTTCCCAATTTAAAATTATAGGTCTTCTTAAAGCATGTGCTCCATTTACCGGACTTACTAGATTTTGTTGAGGGAAAGTGCTTTTCAACACATGAATTTGTATTGGTTTTTCTCGCGTAATATTTCCATTGGTTCCTGTAATAACCAAGTTATAAATGCCGGAAGGGACATTATTCAAACCGGTAATATTCAAATCAAAATTACCATCAGAGCTTAAAGAAGCCGGGGAAAAACTGGCATTAGCTCCCGAGGGCAAGCCTGTTACTGAAAAATGTGTAGTTCCTGAAGTAGAGCTATTTTTTCTATATTTAAAGTGAATAGTTAAATTGGGATTATTATCAACACAAGCCGGAATAATATCACCGTCTAAACTATTGATTGCAAATGGATTGGTAATTCCGGTAACAATAATAGAAACCGCTTGTTTCCCCCCTTCTAAACTTCCTTTATGGGAAACAGTAATAGTATAAGTTCCTGAGGCATTATCCACTTGAACTTTTTCGAAATTATCTACAGTATTATCTCCTTTGGTTGCAGCAGCAGAAGGATTATTCAAATTTAGTCTCCAAGGAAAATAAGTATTTCCGTTTTTAGTAACACGGATATCCAAATCATTCACCAATGCAGGTGTAGGATTATCCAATAAATCTGCAGCAGTTCCCGTAATTACATTGCCGGCAGGATCAGTCCATGAAATACTAGCCATCAGAGGGTCTGTACCATTAGAAGTAACGGTAAAAGAATAAGTATCTCCATCATTCAAGACCACTTCACGAATTTCAGAGTTTAAACCGTTATCAGTTATGGTTTGTGCCGCTCTTGCTGTATTCATCAATCCCCAGCCAAATCTATAATCCGGTCCGGGTGTATTTCCTGCTTCATTGGCAGTATGCAAAATCAATCCTTTTAAAGTCGAGGCACGCATATAATTTCCATAAGTTTCATTGAAATGTTGTTGCAGCAAAATGGCACTTCCTGTTACACTGGGAGCTGCCATAGAGGTTCCACTGTAAGTATCATAAGAAGTATTAGAATCGGAAACTGATGAATATAAGTTGACTCCTTGAGCAGAAATATCGGGTTTGATTCTTCCATCATCCGTAGGTCCCCAATTACTAAAACTGCTCATAGAGACGGAATTAGGTCCTGTATAATTATTTACTCTGTTTACCGCTGCCACAGTTAAACCGTTTTTCATTGTAGAATTTCCGGTAAGCATATCATATCCTCCTTTATTAGGACCTTGTGCAGCATATTGTCTGTCATTACCGGCGGCATCAACCACCAAATAATATGGAGCGTTATACATGATATCATCCCAATCATGGGCATCATCAGCATATTTTCCAAACCAATATAAATCGATTAAACGGTTACCAACAAAACCAAAAGCTCGCATACCATAAGAGTGATTGGAAATCAAAAGTCCTTGAGAAGCTTCACTAATCATTTCGGAATTATCGTAAAACCAATCATGTGCCCATTCATGCGCTTGAAAAGCCATTCCTCGGGCAGTCAAAGGACCTGCTCCTCCTCCAATCATAGTACCTGTTACATGCATGGCATGTCTGTTACTGTCATCGGCGCCCGAAAATGTAATTCCATCTCTTTGTACCACTCTACCGTTAATTAATTGATGAGTAAGTCTTACGGGACCCCCATCCCAAAGTCCTACAATCATATTTTGACCTTGAAGATTCAGACCCATTCCGCCTCCATTGTATAATTTATCCGTTTGAATACTTTTGGCAGAATAATAGTTTTTGGTTTCATAATAAATAGGTTTTCCATCCGGAGTTATATATCTTAAATAGTATGAATTGAGGATTTTTTCTCCGTTTTTTGTTTTAATGGTTTGAACACCTTTTAAATTCAAATGATTTTTTTTAGCAAAATCAATGGTTTTGGCTATTCGTTTTTCTTCTTTTTGTTTTACAAGTGTTTCTAATTTATTCAATTTATTCAAATCGTAATGACTAACAATTTTAGCTCGTTCCTCAGGTGTTTGAGCCAAAAGATTAGAAGAAAAAGAAAGCATCAGAAAAATAAATAATATTCTTTTCATTTTTATATTTTTTAAAGTAAACAAATATATATAAAAAACGATTATAATAAAAAAATCCCTCCCTAAAATGGGAAGGATTTTATAAATTGTTATTTTATTTATCAGATTATTGATACATTGGTAATGGAACAGTAACCTTAGGAGCTTCTCCAGGGAAATTATCGTTAGAATCAATTTCAGATTGGGGATAGATAAATCTTAAAGGTTGCCCATTAAATCCGGATTTCAATTGGAAATATTGTGGTACATCCGGATCATTAAATGATCTGGCATAATCATTGAATGCTTGATAATCTCCAATAAAGAATACATACCTTTCTTCAAATAACTCTCTTAGGAAAGCTTGTAATTCAGAAACATTATCTTGATTTTCTATACCACCTGCTTGAAAATCTGTTAAATCATATGGTAAATAAAAACCGTATGGCGGTGTTAAATTAGAGGATAGGACTGGTCCCCAATGACCTAAGTAATTATCATTATCTAATAGAGTTCTATATTGATTATAAATAGGTAAAGCAGCGGCTACGCCATTGGTTCTAGCTTCTGCTTCTGCTTGAATCAATAACATTTCACCATATGTAACTAATTCCATAGGACCTCCGAATTTTCCATTAGTTCCAACCCAATCTGCTATCATTACATTCAAATCATAATCATAACCGCTTTGCCACCAGCTACCGGGAGCATAGTTATAATATGCTCTTATAATCTCATATGTTTTGGCATTATCTCTTCCACCATTCATTGTAATTTGAACACCATAGGAATTTTCAGCTGACATATATCCATCTCTTTCCCAATAAAATTGAAAAGTTGGGTTCCATTGTCCTCGTGGGGCAACATAACTATTAAATTTAGCATACATATCATCATCAGTAGAAGATGGACCCATAGCAGCTTCTGTTTTAGCATTGCTATAATCACCAGCTGCTAAATAAAATCTTGCTTTTAATCCATGAGCTACTTTTATCCATTTTGAAGCATCCCCTGAAAAAAAGATATCTTTATCTCCATAAATAATCTTTGCTCCGTTTAAGTCGACAATAGCTTCATCTAACAATGATTGTACTTGTGCAAACACATCAGCTTGTGCATCATATTTTGGATCAGGAAATTGATCTGGTAAGCCTGCTTGAGAAAAAGGAACATCACCCCAAAGTTCAGCTAATTCGCCTCCTGCCCATGCTCTTAATAATTTTGCTAAACCTCGAGATTTTTCATTTCCTGCTTTATCAGCTAAATCTTCCATAACTCTAGCTTCACTAATAACAGTATATAATTGACCCCAAGGACCATCAAACTGATTGTTACCTACACTATTCCAGTTATTGAAAGAAAGAAACTGACGTTGACTACCAGTTGCTTGATTTAACCAGATCATAGCTGTCCTTAACCCTTCATCTTTTAATGCAAATTGTTGTTCTAACAGAATACCTTGTGTAATTTGTTCAATATTAGTTTCCAACAACCCATTAGGGTCTTTTTCATATCCTTCTACATATTTCTTACAAGAACCTGTAAGCAATAGTAAAAGTATCAATATATTGACTATTCTTAATTTTTTCATTTTTATCAATTTTTAAAAGTTAATTTTTGTACTAAATAAGAAAGATTTAGTTGTTGGGTGGTTAAAATACTGTAAACCACGCCCTTTACTGGAACCGGATAAATTGGTTTCTGGATCCATTCCCCAATTATCTTTAGTCCATAACCATAAATTTCTACCGGTAATACCAAAATCAATTGATTTAATTTTAGCTTTTTTCAAAATATCTGCTTTGAGAGAATAAGACAAACTTACTTCACGTAATTTAACCCAAGTGGCATCTTTAAAGAATTGTGTACCAACAGGACCAAAACCACTTCCTATAGTATTATACCATACCTGATCTAAAAGAACTGGTCCTGCTCCAAAATCTTTAATATTACCTCGAACAGTATAGGATCCGTCTGTATTTAAATGAGCATAAGATAAAGTGTTAACTGGAGCTCCTGTAATATTTACAATAGTTGTGGCATCTGTAGCGCTGATATTTACTTCATTAGCTGTTTCTAAAGTTCTACCAAAATGTGTTAAAGCTCCAGTAGTTCCATCCCAAGATTTCCCTCCAAAAGAACCATCTACCAAAACTCTAAGTTTAATGCCTTTATAAGATAAATCTGTATGGATTCCAGCCAAGAAATCGGGATTTGGATCTCCAGCATATATTTTTTCTCCTGCTTTGGGAAATCCATTAGCATCTAATACAAGATTACCTTCATTATCACGTTCAAAGTCGGTTGATCTCAAAACTCCAAAAGGTTTTCCTTGTGCAACACCAGAAGAAGTACTGGTAAATCCATTTAAACTTATATAGTCAGATCCTGCCAAATCTGTAACAACATTATCATTTTGTGTATAAGTCATTCCTAAATTCCATTTTAAATCATCTTTTTTGATGATATCATATCCCAACTCCAGTTCAATACCTTTGTTTGTCATGGAAGCAACATTATCCCATTTATATTGATAGCCCGAAGATGCAGCCTGAGGAACATATAATATCAAATCCTTAGATTTACTATTATAATATGTAAAGTTTAAATTTAATCTATCAAACATTCTTAAATCCATACCTCCTTCAATCTCTGTTGTAGTTTCAGGTTTGATATTAGGATTACCTTGAATAATATCTCTCCAAATAGAACCATCATAACTACTTGCTGACCATTGGGCTCCCCATCCATCAGAATCATTGGCACCCACATAATAAGTGTCTAATAAATATGGATTCGGTTCATTACCAACTTTTGCAAAACTAGCTCTCAAAGTTCCTGAGTTAATAACTTCACTATCTTTTAAAGCATCAATTTTATTAAAATCCCAAGCTACTGAAACAGATGGATAAAAAATGAAATCTCCAAAAGTACTTGCATACTCACCTCTTCCCGTTAGAGTAGTAAATAACATATTGTCATATGAAAAAGTTGCAGAACCATATCCTGCTGTTTTTCTAATAATATATGTTTTGAAATATGGATTTTTTTGTTGATCTACTGCATTATCATCTGTAGGTGTATCAGTGTTTAATAAGAAATCTCCATAATACCCATTTAAGTATTCACTTTTATAATGGCTAAAATTCAATCCCATTAATAAGTCTAAACTAATTTTATCATTTAAATTTTTAGATATTTGACCAATAAAGTCATTATTTATCCTATAATAACTATTTAAAGTTGAAGAATAATTTCCTTTAGGGTAATTTCCACTATGAATAGGAAAATATGTTTCGTCTTTACTGGAAGCATAGTCTAAACCTGATCGAGCAATTAAGGTTAACCACTCGTTTAATTGATAAGATAAATTAACTCCTGTAACAACATGATTCGATTTATATGGATTTTTTTGGACATATTCTGTAAAAAGTGGATTATTATAACCAGGTCCTTTTTTATAATCTGTACCTACAGGTTTCCTATAAGATCTTTGACTTTTTAAAACATTGGGTTGATTCGGATCACTTTTAAATTTTGTACCTATATAACCTGAATTATCAAAGTCTGCAGGAGTTCTGTATAATCCTAATAATAATCCAGAAACATTAGATCCCTTTTGAATTGCATTTTGTTTGGCATTTGTATATTGGAAATTAGTAGTAATTTTTAATTTTTTCGATGGTTTTATAGAATTGTTAAAGTTAACTGTCGTTCTATCATAATAACTATTTTCAAAAATACCATTATCTTTAAGATTGCTAATACTTAAAAAATAAGAAGCTTTTTGAGTAGCGGCAGTCAATTGAATCCCATTTTTAATTTGCATGCCTTGATTAATCACTGCATCATAGTTTTTATTATTGAATACTTCTTTACTTTTTTTAGTAAGAATTGGATACCAAGTTTTTCCATCTTGATCTACAAAATAATCTCCTGTAGTATCCACATCATCAGGTCCGCCCGGTCTATCGGAAATTTTATCTCCCCATGATAAAGAAGACGTAGACCAGATACCCGCTGAACCTTGTCCAAATTTATCTTGTAATGGATATTTCGTCAAAGCACTATCAAAAGAAATAGAGCTACTAACGGAAACACCAATGGATCCTTTTTTTGCATATTTTCCACTTTTAGTAGTGATTAAAACAACACCATTAGCCCCTTCAGTTCCCCATAAAGCAGCAGCAGCAGCACCTTTAAGAATTTTAACGGAAGCTATATCATTGGGGTCAATATCTCCAATTTTTGAAGGTCTTTCCACTCCATCTACAGAACTACTTCTCAATCCCCCTCTAACAGGGATCCCATCTATAACAAACAAGGGTTGCGTAGACCCCAAAATTGTTTTAGGTCCACGAATAACAATGTTTGCAGATGCACCCGGATCACCGGAAGCCATGTTAATTTTTACACCAGACATTTTACCCGATAAAGCAGCAATAGGGTCTTGCTCACCTGTAGTTTGTAAAACTTTGGCTTTTACTTTTGAAGTGGAAATACCTTTTTCAGTTCGTTTTTTAACTTCCACACCAATAGCATTAATAACAACCGTAGTCAGTTGATCTCCTTGTTTTAAAGAAACATTAATAGTGTTTGCACTACCAACTTTTCTTTCTACAGGTTGGTATCCAACTACTGAAAACACCAATACCTCACCGGGATTGGCTTTGATGGTATATTTACCGTCAAAATCAGTAGCGGCACCTTTATTGGTTCCTTTTATAACAACATTGGCGCCCGGAATGGGATCTCCCGAACCTGCCTCTGTAACCACACCTGTGATTTCTTTTTCCTGTGCAAATGATATTTGCACCACTAACGCTAGTAAGAGCGTTAAGAATACATTAAACTTTGTTCTCATCTTTTATTATTTTTGAGTTTGTCAAACACAAATATCTTAATAAATAGTTAAATATCCAAATATAAATTCTAAACTTTTTTATAAAAAGTAAGGCTGCCTTGAAAGACAGCCTTATAAATTTTATTAAATTTATATATTATTGATCCCACCAAACTTTACTTGTATTACTATCAACAGGGGGAACCAAAGCATTTACTCCCTGATTATAATTATCACCATTCAAACTGGATTCATCAGATGGATAAATATATCTCCTAGGGATATTTCCATCATTCAAATAATCATGTGCAGGTGTTAGCTGGGGATAACCTGTTCTTCTCCATTCGGACCAAGCCTTGAAACCTTGTGGAAATAACGACACCCATTTTTCTTCAGCAATAACTTGTGCGAATGATGTATTTCCTGCATCTACAACCCTAGCCGCAGCATAAATCGGCGCATAATTGGGTAATTCATTAGCATCTGCAATATCAGGGTCACTGGGCTTAACTTTATATTTATACTCATTTAAAGATTCGTATGATTTAACAATTCCATTTGTTAGCATATTAGCAACATTTTCTGATGTCCAACCTAAATTAGCGGCATCAGCCCTATTTAAATAAGTATAAGAAGCTGTCATTAAAGGCAAAGAAGCACTAGTATTCCAATAATAGGTTTTATCCATTTGTGCATCTCCTGATTGAACTGCATCATAACCATAAGGCCTTCCATCAGCAGTCCAATCTGTAGAATAAATTTTCAATCGGTAGTCAGGAGTATGATTTGATGTAGGGTTTAAACTACCAGATCCATGCAAAGCATCTGTAAATTCTTTAGATAAATTATAATCTTTGGCTCTATTTCTAGACCAAGGATTGTTTTGTCCCGGACTTGCATTATAAAATGAAAACCAAGCTTCATCCGAAATATCTTCAATAACTCCATTTGGATCGGACAAAGCAGCATTAAACTCGGTAGAAGCATATCCAGAAACTCCAGGATATTTTTTTGAAAGTTGAAGAGAAGCTTCCAAAATAAAAGAATTAGCAAATTTTTTCCATTTGGTTATGTCTCCATTGTAAACTATATCTCCCACAGGTCCCAGTTTGCTTTCATCCATAAGATCTCTGGCTTGTTTAACTTCGTCGATTATAGACTTATAAATATCTTCCTGAGTATCATATTTAGGAGTTAAAACATTTAAACCTTTTATTGCTTCACTATAAGGCACATTACCAAACAAATCTGTAACTCGTTTAATAACTACCGCTTTAAAAATCATTGCCACTCCTTTTTGATTTTCTACAGCTCCTTTTGTTAAAACTGTAGGGGTAATGTTATCAGGATTATCTAGAAAATCAATAACTTCTTGTAGCTCGCTCAATTCGTTAGCATAATATTGCCCCCAAAATGAAGCTACTTCGTTATACAACATCTCGTCTGTATAAACATTCTGAGTTTGATACTGCACATATAAGGTAGGACGTATCAAATATTCTCTACCGGTAAGTGTGGCATAGTTAACCATTGCTGCAGTAAGCAATGTTTGAGGATCTGTTGAAGTAGGACCGTTAGTGTTTTTATTTATATCACCAAAGTCTACATTTTTACATGCCCCAAATGAAAGAGCAAGAACTGTAACTAATATTATATTTTTTAATACTTTCATTTTTTTAGAATTTTAATTTTACATTCATACCAAAACTTTTGGTTCCGGGAAGCTGCCCGTTTTCTCCGTAATTTTGAGAAAGTTCAGAAGGATCCCATCCATGAACATTGTCTTTTGAAACGGCAATTAACCAAAGGTTATTTCCAATTACACCAACTTGAAGTCCTTTTATAAATTTGCCTAATACTTTTTTAGGAAGTTCATATGAAAGAGCAAGTTCTCTTAATTTAATATAGCTGGCATCATGAATAAAAGGTTCGGCTAATCTTTGTGAATACCACTGAGCCGCCCAAGTATGAGCATCAACATATTGATCGAAAGGTGTTCCATCAGCTTTTACACCGGTAATATGAACTCCACCTCCATCAGCAACTGCATCACGTTTAGGATTTCCTTTGTCATTTTTACCTGCTGTTTCAGCATATAGACCGGTATAAGTTCCCCACATTTCAGATAATGAGAAGAATTTTCCTCCTTTTTGGAAATCAATTGAAGCAGTTAGAGATATACCCTTATATGATACGGAATTTAAAATACCTCCGGTAAAGTCGGGCAAAATACTTCCGAAATACATATTTTGTTTAACAGCATAAGTCCCATTATCATTTATAACGGGATTTCCATTGGCATCTCTTAAAATACCTGTACCTTTCAATTGTCCCCATTCTTCACCTTCATGATGTTCCAAAGTAACAAAACCAAAGGCAGGACGATTAGATGCACCTGCGGGTGTAATATCACCTCCGGTAACTCCAGGTGCTTGTAGAGTTGGCACATCTTCTCTTATTTTATTAACCATAGTTTTGTTTTTTCCAAAATTAATGGCCATTTTCCAATTAAAACCATTATCTGCTTGTTTGATTATATCCCCATCCAAAGTCAGTTCAATACCTTTTCTTTGTATTTCTCCTGCATTGGTCAAGAAACTTGTATAACCTGTCGTTGAAGAAACACTGATAGGGATAATTTCATCAGTTCTTAACTCATTATAATAAGTGGCGCTAAATCCGATTCTGTTGTTCAAAAATTTCAAATCAGCCCCAAATTCTGTTGCTGTATTCAATGCCGGTTTAATATTTGGATCAACCAATGTATTTGGGTTATATGTATAAATCAATGATCCTGAACCACCTACAGGTTTTGTACCTATAGTATAAGCAGGATTGATTGCCAAAGCTCTTACATCATTACCTACTTGTCCCCAACTGGCACGTAATTTTGCAAATGAAACAACATCATGATTCTCCATTAACTGACTCAAAATAAATGAAAGACCTAAAGAAGGATAACCATAACCATTATGATTAGCAGGCAATGCAGAACTCCAGTCTCTTCTGTAAGTTCCATCAAAATACAAAAAGTCTTTATAACCTACGGATAATTTAGTAAAAATACTATTTACTCGTTTTTTCCAAGTATATTTTTGAGTTACAGGAATTTCTGAGGCATTACTAAAAACATAAACATCTGGAATAACCAATCCGCCTTGATTGGCTGTAACATCCATTTGTGTAGAGACTCTATAATAATTATTGTTTCTGATATTTCCTCCAACAAAAGCTTGAACATCAAAATCTTCGAATTTATTTTTATAATTCAATTTGGCTGAATAATTATCTTCATCGGATTTTGAGTCATATAATCCAAATCCATTTTGCCAAGGATTATATAAATCCGGAGCAGCTGATATTGCTAGAAAATTATCTAAAGTATATTTATTATGAAAATTAGTTGTATATCTGGTTGCGGTAGCGTCAAAACTTAAACGGTCATTAATTTTATATACAAAGTTAACTTTCCCTGTAATATTATCATTTTTATTGCGGTTAGAATAATGTTCTAACCAAGTGTATGAATTAAACCAAAAGGCAGGTTTTTTAAAATCTCCTCCAAAATATGCATAATAATCAGGTCCCCACCAATTCCATGATGCAGAATAACCGTCAGGTGTTTTTAAATCTTTTAATTCTCTCATCTTTTTTGTGTCTAATTGACGTCCAAACCAAGAGTTAAAAGATCCGGTAGTTTGGTTACCATAATCATCATTAAAATCACCATGTATCTTTGAATAAGTTAAATTAAGACCCAAATTAACCTGAAATTTAGGCGAAATATCATATGACAAATTAGCATTAACAAAGTCTTTATTCATATCGGTATAAGGAATAATACCATTAATATTCAATCTTGAATAAGAAAATCTCGCATTATAACTCTCTCCCCCTCCACTAATTGCCAAATTGGATTTAATATAAACTCCGGTATCAAAAAAGTTTTTGATATTATCCGGTTGGGCTTCATATTTTTCTGTTTGTTTATAATATGGGCTATCCGGCCACCAGGCATACCAAGGAACATATTCTTGTCCATCAAACTTGGGTCCCCAACTTTCATCTGCATAATTATTATCCCATTTTATATATCTTTTACCTTGAAAATCTTGCCAGTAAGCAGGATAAGAACTCATAGGTAATTCGTCTCCAAAATTAGACCACGCAGCTTCTCCATCATAACCTTGTCCATATTCATTTTGGTAGTTAGGTAAGTAAGCTACTTTATCCATTGTAACCGAAGTTCCTACTTCAACGTTTAGTGTATTTTTTTTACCTTTTGCACTTTCCAAAACAATTACACCGGCATCCGCTCTTTGCCCATATAATGCTGTTGCTGAAGGTCCTTTCAAAACATTAACCGAAACTATATTGTCCATATCAATGTCATTTGGATCATCAACAGGAACTCCATCCAAAATATACAAAGGTTCATCATCACTTGTGAGTGAAATTGCACCTCTAATACGAATTTTTCCTGCTGCTCCTAATTTGGAACCTGCTTGACCATTTATTTGAACACCTGCTACTTTACCAACAATTGCAGTTTTAATGTTTGCATTATGTGTTACATTAAGTTCTTTTTGTTTTACTTGTTGCGCAGCATAAGCTAAGGTTTTTTCTTCTCTCTTTATACCTAAAGCGGTAACCACAACTTGTTCTAATTGCGTGCCGGATTTTAACTGCACATCAATTTTGGTTGCACTACCAACTTTTCTTTCTACCGGTTGGTAACCAACCGCTGAAAATACCAACACATCATCCGGATTTGCTTTAATGGTATATTTACCATCAAAATCCGTCGCCGCTCCTTTATCTGTGCCTTTTATCAACACATTTACTCCAGGAAGCGGTTCTCCTGTTCCGGCTTCTGTAACGACTCCGGTTACTACCTTTTCTTGTGCAAATACTACTTGCACTACTAACACTAATAAGAGCGTTAGGAAAGCATTAGATTTTTTTCCCATCTTGTTTTATTTTGAATTATACTTACAAATATCATAATAAAAATTAAATTAACAAATTTTTTAACAATTTAACTCTATATATTTCTTTATCAAAATACAATTTTTTGCTTAAAATTTATTATAATTGATTGGTTATCAATATTATAACCAAATAATTTGCGGTAACCTACTTCAAATGTTAAAATTTGGTTTTTATTCCGAAAATTAATTCCAAGACCAATATTCCAGCTTTTTTCATTATTTTTGATTAAAAGTGTGCCGGAATTTTTGAATTTTTTATATTCACCTCTTCCAATTGCATATAATATATAATTATTTAATGTATACATCCATCGCAATTCTGAATGATAAATGTTCCTAATAGGATTTTTTTCAATTGTGTAAGTTCCAAAAACCATGTCCTGATAAGTTTTCTTTAATTGATTCAATTGGTTTTGACTGATTTGGAGATAATTTCTCAAAGCCAAAAAATTTCTTGTAAAAAGCTTTTGTATAAAATGTATTTCATTATAAAATATTATGTCTTTCATTTCTTTTAAATTCCAACTAATTTCTGATAAAATTCTATTGGCTGGATAAAATTTGTTCACCTCAGGATATTGTATCGAAAATAAATATTCATGTTCTATACCCGAATACAAAACCGAAGATTTTAATGAGTCTATAGATTTTTTTGAATAATCCAAACGGATACCTATCTTATGTCTGCTCAATTGATATCCCAAGGAATTATTTAAGTGAAAATCAATATTTTTATTTTCTTGATTGATAATTAAATTTTCGGTATGGATATAAAAATTTCTCCCCATCAAAAAAGGAAAATTTGCTGCTACCCAAATGCTTTGCGTAGTTGTATTTTTTTGCCAATTAAAATTAAGCGTTTCAGCTTGTTTAAAAATATTAAATACTTGAAGGTCTATATTACCCTGCAATTCTGTTTTCCCATTAATATTGTTCAATCCTAAAAAAGCATCTACATGATTTCTTTTGTCCGCTTGTATTTGTATAATATAAGCCGTCTTTCTTTGAAACAAGGCAGATTGTATATTCATATTTTTGGGTCGGTAATAATAGCTAATAATGCTTTGTATCTGTTTTGCATGGGCTTTCGTCAAATCTTGATGCGAATATTTTCTAAAAATATTTTTTTTTAAATTCTTTGGAAATTTTTTATCTCCCACAAAAATTAATGTATCCAACTTTTGCAACGATTTTAGTTCAAGTGTGTAAAATATCTTTAAATATTTGTTGGTTTTCAAAATTTTATCAGGCTTTAACCTATTAAATATATATCCTTTGTCAATTAATCGCTTCTGATAAAGTTTCATTTGTTTTTCAACAGAAAAATAGTTTGTCCAAAGACTATCCTTTTTTCCTTGATGAGTGATAAATATCAAAATGCTATCCTTTTGATTTTGTTTCATCATGCTCTTTGATAGAGAATCAATGGAAAAAAATCTTTGACCAAAACTTTTTGTAGGATGAAATAAAAAAATAAATAAATATATTATAATGTATAAATTTTTCATATAAAATAATCGATGTGATAATATTACGAAAATTTATTTAAAATATTTCCTTATCAGCTTTGATAATCATCAATCTTTATATATTGACATTACCTAAACTAATTAGGTATTTTTTGTATATTTGTCGAGTAAAGCAATAAATTTTTACACTATCAGTAAATCCTATGAAATCAAATAAAAAATTAATTCAAGGAAATTTGGAGAGTTTAGTCCTAAAAATGATTCAAGATAATGGAGAAATGTATGCTTATGAAATCATTCAAACTGCACAAAAAATAACCCGAGATAAAATAAATATCACCGAAGGTGCATTATACCCGTTGCTTCATAAACTAGAGGAAAAAAATATCTTGAAAATAGAGATCAGAAGCATTGGAAACCGGAAAAGAAAATATTATAAATTAACCGAAACCGGAAAAAAAGAAACGCAAAAACAATTACATGCTTTACGAGAATTTATAGAAACCATGCAAATATTTTTAAAACCAAAATATAAACCGATATGAAAAAATTGACGTCGCAACAAATCAATTCGCTTTTTGATTTTGTAAAAAAACATTATGTAAATTGGTATGACTTACAATTGGAATTGGTAGATCATTTAGCTACAGATATTGAAAAAATTATAGAAAAAAATTCTCAACTCAGCTTTGAACAAGCTCGGGATTTGGCTTTTAAAAAATTTGGTATTACAGGTTTCTACGATATTATAAAAGCCAAAACACACGCAATGCAAAAACATATTTTAAAATTGTTGGCTAATGAATTCTACAACTTTTTTTCCTCACAAAAAATCTTTGGATTTATTGGATTGTGGTTTTTGATTTTTGAAATATTATTTTTTACAAATTTCAATGATTGGGTTTTTATAATCATTTTTTATTCACCATTGGTTTTCTCCATGTTTTATATTATGAAATACCAAATCAATAAAAACAAAAAAGCTAAACAAAACAAGAAAATCTTATTGTATGAAAATGTTCTTTTTCAAGAATATATTATCATTTTTAATCTACTGACACAACCTACATTTTTTTTAGTTAGTCATAATTTTTTTGATCCCGAAATTATATCAAAATATGGAATAATTATAAGCTTTATCTTGGCATTCATTTATTTATTTCTCTATCTCGATATTTTTATCGTTCCTAAAAAATTAAAAATAGAATATAGTCGCATCTATCAATTTGCTGAGAATTGACACAAAATTCAAAATTTTATTCTTTAGAGATTTTCCAATATTCCACAAGCTGAATAAATGAATGCTTAACTCCGGGTTCTACATCGGTTTTACTAGAAATCTCATTCATTTTTTTAAGTTCCGTTTCAAACTTCTTCAGTAGTTTTTTATCAGCTTTTTGCGATGATAATAATTTATATAAGATATCGCTCATTTGCGAAAAATTTTTAGACAATACATAAATTTTTTTTAATTTGGGATTGATTTTTAAATTTTGACTGCTAAAACCTGCATAATAATCTTTCCAAATCAGCAAATAATCCGATAAAATAGAATGTAAAAATTGATCTTTTTTAGTTTTCAAATATTGATCAACTAATAAATTAAATTGAACAGCATCCGGAGCATCCGCCGAACAAGCATCTGCAAATAAAGTAAAGGGAGAATAGCTTTGATATTCAGCTCCTCCTTTGTTCCTTGTGTAATATTTTAGTGGTTCATAAATCCGAACAAGTTTTTTTAAGTATGTAATATCTTGATTTTCAGTAATGTTTCTAAGGATTACATCAACATTTCGTATATGGGTTATTCCCAATTCTTCCAAATGATAAGATTGCTTAAACATCCGGCGATACATACTTCGTATATCCCGAACATCTTTTGATGACCAAAATCTTTCGCCAATAGCAAGAGTCCGTGGCCATATCCTCGAATCTATGGTTAAAGGAGTTACCAATTCTCCCCACATGGTTGCTTCTCCTCCCAATATTTTTTCTTGCTGTTTTTTAGTCAAGGGGTATTGAGCGGTTACAAAACGGGTTTGATAATGAGTAGCCGCCGGCAACATCAAATCTATATAAAATCCATTGGATAAAACGGCTTGATATCCTTGTTTTATTGCCTTTGACAATGATTGTCCCGGTTTTCCCATCCACGAGTGAATTATCGCATCTTTAGGGAGTTTTTTAGAAGCTATCTCTTCCCAACCCATCATTTTTTTACCATATTTACGTAGAATTTTTACCAATTTTAGATTGAAATAAGTTTGTAATTCATGGTTGGATTTTAATCCTTCTTTCTTCATAAATTTTTGGATTTCTATGTTTCTATTCCAATGTTTTCCTCTATTTTCATCTCCACCAATATGTATGTATTCAAATGGAAAAAGTTTGGCTAATTCCTGAAAAATTCCATCTAAAATTTCATAAGTTTTAGGATTGGTAGGATCTAGAGTCGGGTCAAAAATACCTGCATTTCTTTGAAGTGTATAAATGGTATCTTTCACACTCCCGATTTCAGGAAATGCTGTAAGTATTGCAGTTGCATGACCGGGAACATCTATTTCAGGCATCACCATTATTCCCCTATCCGCCGCATATTTTATAACATCCTTAATTTGTTCTTGGGTATAAAATTGACCATCGGAAGCATTGTTAGTCAATTGCGGATATTTTTTTATTTCTACCCTGAAACCTTGATCGTCAGACAAATGCCAATGAAAAACATTGAGTTTTGCCACACACATGGCATCCAAGTTTCTTTTGATAACATTAACAGGTTCAAAATGACGTGAAACATCAATTAACAATCCACGCCAAGCAAAACGCGGATAATCTTTTATTTTGATGTTATGAAAATAGTAAAATTCAGGAGTATTTTCAAGCAATTGCAAGAGTGTTTCAAAAGCATGTATGATTCCCAAATCCGTTTTGGCCGCCAATAAAATTTTATAATTTTTTATTTCTATGCTATAGGATTCATCTTCTTTTAATTTCAGCTGAGATTTCTTATCATATTTTACTTCTACTGTATAAATAGTGTCCCCTATAATTTCGGGAAAACCTTTCTTTAGGAAAATTCCGGTTCTATCACTCAATCTCCTAAGAAATTTGGTTGCTGCAGTTTTTATTCTGGGATTTTCATCAGGTATTCCAATGGTAAAATTTTCATCAATTTTCAAAATACCTTTCAATGTATCGGCTTGAACAGGCATTGGCATTAAATCCTTGTAATTTTCCGTTTTTTGCGAAAAGCTGTAAGCAAAAACCCTTAGAGCTATGAAAAATATTATAATTTTTTTCATCCGGTAAAATTTTGTAAAAAACACAAATTGAAATTTTTAATTTTAAATCAAATTTTTTATAATAAAAATACCTCTATTTTTCTTTTTTTAAGACTCGCAAGATTATGAAATATAAAACTCCAAAAATAAAGAAATGCAAAAACTCATTTTTACCTGTAAACAAATAATATACAAAAGCAGTTGCTTGCGTACCAAGTATTATCGCTGTCAAAGTTATCAATTGCTTGCGTTTTATCATATTTTATTTGTTTTTAACTTTAATCAAAGTTAAAAAAAATCTATGAACCATAGCATCCAAAATGAATTTTTTCATTGACTTCTTCCATAGATGAACATTTTTACATTATAATGCTAATAAAAATCCCGATAGCTATCGCATTAACAATTAACCATTACTTCCGACTCCCGACTTCCAGCTTTGGTCATCCGTCGTCCGTCATCAAGCACAATTAACAATTAACAATCATTTCCCCATCTCCAAAACCACTTGTTTCACTTCCTCAACAGGCAATTGGCAAGCATTATCCACACACAGATAAATCAAAGTTTTTCCTTCGACAAAACGATCTTTTAGCAAAGGTAAATCGCTTGATTTTTCAGAAGGAGCAACCACTTTGTCAGGCAAATAATATCCAAACAATTCCATAGATTTTTTTCGAGCATCTTTACCAACAATCGCCATTTCATAAAATTTACCCAAATGATCCGACAAATCGTTCATCCATTCATAATAACCGGGCGGATAGCTATCCACTTTCGGCAAAATATTATGTATCATTTGACTGCTTTTTT
>JALSTJ010000062.1 GCA_026983815.1 Flavobacteriales bacterium | reverse complement strand
CAGGTAATTGAAAATAGTCTATCCGTTGGTATTGCTGGTTGGAGATTCCTCCTTGCAAAAACATATGGAATTTTTCTCCAGTATAGAAACTTTGGGCAAATAAACCCAACCATCGAACTTTAGATCCATTGTAAAAAACTATTTTCTTTAATTTATCGATACTTTCAAAAGAATTCCAAGATGGATATGCTTTGATAAAATCCTCAGGGAAAATGATTTTATCAGGTTGGTTATTATCAAAATTATCTATGTATCCATCTGCACCTAAAACATTATTTACTGTCAAGCTGTTTTTTGCAGTTGTATAACGCATATCTACACCTGTATTCCATCTGAAATGATCATTAATTTTGTTATGAATATTGGAAATCATTCCATACCATGCATGATTATTCATAAAAGCAAATCGGGTTAAGCCCGTGTTAATATTATTTAAAAATAATCCATTATTGTTTGTTCTGTCGGGTCCGAAATCGGGAATATTACCACCGGAATTCCAAGTATAAATATCATCAAATCTGATATGACCATTAGGATTTAAATAAATTTTGCTGTCCGGATATTGATAATTGATACTTCCTATAGGTCCGGTTCCACCACCTTTTCCCCACGCTCCGTAAAATACCGAAATTAGTTCCCATTTATCATTTATTTGATAATCCCAATTCAATGAAGCTATGGGTTTATGAAAAAAATTTCTGCTCCAAGTAAAAGCTTTTCCATGAAGATATCCCCATTCTTGATTGTATCTGATATTTGGTTTTGCATTAGATGAATATTTTAAATAATCGTTCAGTTCAGGTGCTTTGTTTTTTTGATTATGCCATTGAGGTCCTCCAAAAATAGTAAACATGAATTGATGATGATCATTCATTTGGTAATCCAAATTAAGAAAATAACCAAAAGCTTCTCCTTGGGTCATTTCTATATAACCTTTGCCTTTATAATGACTAAGCATCAGGGAAACGGCCAAATTATTATTCATAATCCCTGTATCATAGGAAAATATTTCTTTAGTAAATCCTTCGTTTCCATAAAAAATATCCAGAGTTTTTTTAGGAGTTTTTTGTGCGGCATGTGTGTAAATATTAATACTTCCTCCAACAGAAGGTAAAGCTAATTTTGAAGCACCCAAACCTCTTTGGACTTGAATGGAAGAAGCAATATTGGTAAGATTCATCCAATTACTCCAATAAACCCAGCCGGATTCCATATCATTTATCGGAACGCCATTAATCGTTACTGCAATATTGCGTTGATCAAAACCTCTAATGTTGATTCTACTGTCTCCATAGCCGCCACCTTGTTTGGTTACATAAACTGACGGAGTTTGAATAAGAAGTTCCGGTAAATCTTTATTTTTAGCAAAATTTTCTATTTGTTTTGCATGTATGGAGGAAGTTACAATGGCAGAGTTTCCTTCTTTTCTATAGTCTGAAATGGATGAGATATAGATTGGAATAAGTTTTTCTTTTTTTCTGATACTATCATTGTGTTCTTGTGAGTTTCCTATAAAAAATTTTAATAAAAAAAATATGATGAATATGTATCTAATCATTTTTGAAATAAATTTTTGCAAAGATACATCACCATATTACAAATAAGCAATAAGATAAAAGTTAAAAATTTATGAAGATTTGTTAAAAAAAAGCCCTTGAATTTTTCAAGGGCTTTTTTGATTTATAAAAGTGTATTAAAATCTTAATTTAGTGCTGAAATTCCACGATCTTCCCCAACCGAAGAATACTCGGTTTTTAACATTTACACCATTCCAGGTTTGGTCACCGGGATTAACAAATTTATTGGTGGCAGATTCAGATATATATTTTTTATCAAATACATTATTTACACTTAAACGTAAAGTCAATTTACCTACTTTTTTGATTTTAAAACCATAAGTTGCACTAGCATCTACTAAACTATAAGCGGGTAATTTTAATGAACCTTTATGATTAGGGTTGTCAAAACTTGTTGCATCAATTTTGGCATAAAGATTATCAGCGTAGAATTGGTTTACGTCAAAGTAGAATCCTTTAAAGAAGTTAAAATTAAATCCTACTCTAGAAGTAAATTGAGCAGCATCACCAACTTTTACTCCATCTAAGTAAAGAGTTTTGGTTTGTCCGGGAATAGGGTCGTTGTTGTCATCTACAAATGGAGCAGTAACATTTCCATTGTATTTCCAATCTCCTATAGACATCATACCATAGAATTTTGCTCTTCCGTATTTAGCTGAAGATTCCAATTCAATTCCTTTATGAATTTCTTGAATTCCATATAAGCGAGCAGTTCCAAAAGTATCATCGTTTCCATCGCCATCAGTATCAAGCATAGAAGACACTTGAGCAAAACGGTCTTTCCATGAAGTTAAATATCCATTAAGTTTTGCTCTCCAATGTTCACCTTTGAATCCATAACCCAATTCAACTGCTTGTACAGTTTCATTTTTAAGGTTATCATTGGTTTCATTATCAGTATAGTGAGGAAAGACAGCACGGAATAAAGGTTGTTTGCTATACAAACCGGCATTAACAAAAACATTATGATGTTCATTGATGTTGTAATTAAATCCTCCTTTCACATTATAGCCGGCAAGTGACACCCAGTCTGAAGCTTGAGGTTCATCCTTTCCATCACCATCTACGTCACGAGGAAGGTTAAAGTAATCAATTCTTTGGAACTGTTGGTTGGAATACCCACCTTGAACAAAGGCAGAATAAACATCGGTTTTATATTCCAATTGACCAAATCCACCTAACCAACGAACATTACCTTGATTATAATATTCGATTTTATCCTGTCCTTTAATATCAATAAAAGGATTCCAAGAAGGGTTGGCTTCAACAAATTTGTCTGGGTTTATGTATCGGTTCGGGTTATTTCTATCTCTGTTGTCAAAATAACGTTCAGCGCCTAAAACATCATTTACTACTCTATAATGGTAACCGGAATAGGTTCTTGCATCAACCCCTACATCAAAGCTTAGATTCTCACTTAAGTCATTATGATAGTTAGAGATGATTCCATACCAGTCATGAGAGTTCATAGAAGCTCTACGGCTGATTCCATGGCTTCTGTCATTAGTAAACATTCCATCACCATCCGGTGTTCTGGCAGGAACAGTCAAGCCATTATAGTTATAAGGAGCAGCTCCGGAGTTCCATGCAGCAATTTCATCAAACATATATGTTCCATCGGCATTTCTAAAATAGTTGCCATAGTATATTTTTTTACCGCCGATTTTTCCTATATCACCGGTTCCTCCACCACGACCCCAAGAGCCGTAAAGAACAGTTGATAATTTGGAAACATCATTTATTTTCCATTCCCAGTTCAAAGAAGCAATGGGTTTGTGATAAAAGTTTCTTCTCATACTGAAAACTTCTCCATTATAATATCCCCAATCACTATTATATCTGATATTAGGTTCATTATTGGTTCCTCCATATTTAATGTAATTTGCTATAGATGGAGCATAAGACCTTTGGTTATGCCATTGGGGGGCACCGGTAGCGGTGAACATGATATTATGTTTGTCATTTATTTTATAACCCATACTTAAAAACCAAGTATAACCTTGTCCTTGAGTTCCATCAACATACCCATCACCACTAAATCTACTTAATAATACGGATGCTGATAAACCGTTTTCCATTAAACCGGTATTATAAGCAGCAGAGAATTTCATGTAGTTATCATTTCCAAAAGTGGCTGCAACAGCTCCACCCTTTTTCTTTTCAGCAGAATTTGTTAAAACGTTGATGGTACCTCCAACAGAAGAGATTGCTAATTTGGATGATCCCAAACCTCTTTGTACTTGCATTGCAGAAGTAACATCGGCAAGTCCAGCCCAGTTTGACCAATAAACCCAACCGTTTTCCATATCATTAACGGGCATACCGTTAATCATAACAGCTGTATTTCTTTGGTCGAAACCACGGATATTGATACGTGCATCACCAAAACCACCTCCTTGTTTGGTTGCATAAACGGAAGGGGTATAGTTTAAGACCTCAGGTAATTCTTTTGTTCCAATTCTTTCTTGAATTTCAGCGGCTTTCATGGTAGAAACCGCAACAGGCGTTTGTCTGTCTTTTGCAATATCAGCTACACCAACAATTACTACTTCGTTTAATG
>JALSTJ010000061.1 GCA_026983815.1 Flavobacteriales bacterium | reverse complement strand
AATATCGATTGGACCAAAAAAGATGCTTATGATCCGGGTGATCCTCAAATATATTCATTGGATAATCAATTTTTTCCAAATGTAGGGGTTGGATTATATTACTATTCTTATGATGGATATATCGGGATTTCGGCTCCTAGACTTCTAGAGCCAAAGTTAGACCCAAATAGTGTTGGAAGAGCTCAATTGGTAAGAGATTACTTTTTAATGGGGGGGTATATTTTTGATTTGGACGAAGTTATGAAAATCAAACCGGCCTTTATAATTAGATATCTCCCAAATGCTCCTTTGTCTATAGATATTTCCACAAATATTTATTATGAACGCTGGGGATTTGGCGTAGGATATCGTTATCAGGATGCAATTACAGGTTTGTTTCAATTATTTCTTACGCAACAATTTTCCATTGGTTATTCTTATGATTATACACTAACAGAATTGCGTCATGACAGCTGGGGGTCACATGAAATAATGTTCCGTTATGACTTTTCTAAAAATGAACGTTGTCGTCCGGCAAAATATTTTTAAGAAGAGTTAAATTTAAATTTGCGGACAAAAAATACCCAAAAAGTTTTCTTTTTTTGAGAATAGTTCGTATTTTCGCAAACTAACGAAAAAGAAAGAAAATTAAATTAAATAAAAATGGCAATTTTAGGACAAATACAACGAAGATCAGGAGTGTTAATTGGAATCATTGCTTTGGCATTGTTTGCTTTTGTGATACAGGGGCTTATCAAAAATTCTTCAAGAATTGGCAAAGGAAATAGTAGCGTGATTGCTGAAATTGGCGATAGAAAAATTCCAACTCAAGAATTCCAGCAAAGAGTTGCTCTTTTGCAAAAACAAAACCCACGTTTAAGCAATATGCAAGCCATGAAAGCTGCTTGGGAAAGAATGATAAAAGAAGCTGTGCTAAATAATCAATATGATAAATTGGGAATAAAAATTGGTTCGGACCGTTTGCGAGAATTAATTGACAATAATCCTTCCATAAAACAAGCATTTACCAATAAACAAGGGGTTTTTGATGAAAATGCACTTTTGGATTATATAGATAATATTGAAAAAGCTAAAAAAACAAGACCTGAAGCTTATTTGGCATGGAAAAATTTTGAGAACGATTTGATAGAAGCCGAAAAACAAAAAATGTATATGGATTTGGTAAAAGCTTCCATTAATCCGACCCTTAAAGAAGGTGAATGGCTTTATCATTTTGAAAATGATGCTGTGGATTTTAAATATGCCGCAGTTCCTTACAATACTATAGCTGATTCTTTGGTAAAAGTTTCAAAAGATGAAATTGCTACTTATGTAAAAAATCATCCGGATAAATACAAAATGGAAGAAAGCAGGGATATGGAATATGTGTTTATACCCGTGAAACCTTCTGATGAAGATTTTAAAACTGTAGAAAACGATTTGAATAAATTGATCAATGATAAGCAAGTTTATGATAATGCATCCAAAAAAAATATAACAAAAAAAGGTTTTAAAAATACAGATAAACCGGAAGATTTTGTTGCTGAAAATTCTGATGTAAATAATGCACCTCGTTTTTATTTCAAAAATCAATTGCCAAAAGAATATGCCGATAGTATTATCAATCTAAATGCAGGAGATATTTTTGGTCCTTACAGATTGGGAAATCAGGTGTATCTATCAAGAGTTTTAGAAACCAAAAAAATACCCGATTCTGCCAAAGCATCTCATATCCTCATCGCTTACAAAGGAGCTATGCGTGCTAATCCTAATGTAACCAGAACTGAAAAACAAGCTAAAAAAACAGCTGATAGTTTACTAAAAGTTGTTCAAAGAAATCCTTCAAAATTTGCGGAATTTGCAAAGAAATTTTCAGATGGTCCTACAAAAACCAAAGGAGGAGATTTAGGATGGTTTACTTATGGTAGAATGGTACCTGAATTTAACAAGTTTATTTTTAATGGTAAAAAAGGAAAAATTGGAATTGTTAAAACTGCTTTTGGTTACCATGTGATTAAAATAAATGACTTAAAAGCGCCAAAAAAAGCAGTTAAAATGATTTCTATCATTAAAAACGTTGAACCCTCCGAAAAAACAGAAAATAAGATTTTTTCAGATGTTTCCAAATTGACTTCCCAAGCAATGCAAGCTAAAGATTTTGATAAGTTTATGGATGAAAAAGGTTACAAAGCAAAACCTGTTAGAAAAATTGGAAGATTTGAAGACAATATTCCCGGTCTTGGGACTCACAGACCTATTGTTAAGTGGTTATTTAATCAAGATAGAAATATTGGTGACGTCAACAAGTTCGATCTAAATAATGGTTATGCAATAGTGAAACTTACCGGAATGCATGACAAAGGTTTAATGACTCCCGAAGAAGCTTCTGCGTTGGTCAAACCTATATTGATTAAAAAGAAAAAAGCTGAAATCATCAAAGAAAAAATGAAAGGAAACTCTTTGCAGGAGATTGCCAAAAATGCCAAAGCTAAAATGGGAACTGCTACAGGCGTTACACTGAAAAACCCTATTATTCCCGGATTTGGACGCGAACCGGAAGTTGTTGCAACTGCATTTGTATTACAACCGAAAACTCTTTCTAATCCAATTGAAGGAAATAGAGCAGTTTATGTAATCGAAACTTTGAAAGTTGAAAAAGCCCAGGATATTAAAAATTATATCCCATATGTTGAACAATTGAAAAAACAAAGAGAGACCGGAATCAATGTAAAAATTGTAGAAGCTTTGAAAAAAGCAAATAAAATTGAAGATAAAAGAAGCTTAATTTATTAATTGCGTAATTAATAAATAAAAAAGCCGCAATAAGCGGCTTTTTTATTTTCAATCCGCTCAGTAATGTTGTATTTTTGCAAAAAAAGAATAATGAAAAATCTTAGCGATATCAACTTTAAAAACAAAAAAGCTCTGGTAAGAGTAGATTTTAATGTTCCTGTAGAAAATAAAAGTGTAACAGATAATACGCGGATAAAAGCCGCTTTACCTACTATTAATACAATACTAAATAATGGTGGAACAGTAATTTTGATGAGCCATAGAGGACGTCCTAAAGGGAGAGATGAAAATTTATCGTTGAGAGTTATTGTTCCTGAAATAGAAAAATTGTTAGGAAAAAAAATTCAATTCATAGATGATGCAATAGGAGAGAAGGTACAAAAGAAAATTAAATCGCTTCAACCCGGCGAAGTGCTTTTATTGGAGAACTTACGGTTTTATCCCGAAGAAACCCAAGGAGATAAAAATTTTGCCAAAGAATTGGCTAAAAATGGAGACATCTATGTTAATGATGCATTTGGAACTGCACACAGAGCACATGCATCCACAGCAATTGTAGCAGATTTTTTCGATACCAATCATAAAGCTTTGGGAAAATTGATGGAACAAGAAGTAAAAAGTATTCAAAAAGCTTTGGACCATGGAGAGAAACCGGTTACAGCCATCATTGGTGGAGCTAAGATTTCCTCTAAAATTGATGTAATTAAAAACTTGTTAAATAAAGTGGATAATTTGATTATCGTCGGGGGAATGGCTTATACCTTTCTTAAAGCTCTTGGCAATAAAATAGGTAATTCTATCGTTGAAGATGATAAGATTGACGTGGCAAAAGAGATTATGAAAGAAGCTAAGAAAAAAGGTGTAAATCTAATACTTCCGGTTGATTTTGTAATTGCAGACAAATTTAGAAACGATGCACATACCAAAATTGTTGCTGCCGATAAAATTCCAGATTCCTGGCAAGGACTGGATATTGGACCGGAAACTATCAAAAAAATCTCTAAAATTATAGAAAATTCAAAGACCATTATATGGAATGGACCTGCCGGAGTATTTGAATTTGATAAGTTTGCCAAAGGCACTGAAAGTATAGGAAAAGCTATTGGAAAAGCTACCAAAAATGGAGCATATTCATTGGTTGGTGGCGGTGATTCCGTAGCTGCTATACAAAAATTGGGTTTAGAAAATCAAGTAAGTTATATTTCAACTGGAGGAGGTGTTTTATTAGATATGTTAGCCGGAAAAAAATTACCCGGCTTGGAAGCTCTTAAATAATATTTTATGAAAAATTTTTTGCTCATACTGATACTTTTTATCAATTATAATTTTTATTCTCAACAACTACAAAAAGAAACACAGAAGGATAGTGTTTTGGTTTGTATAGATACTATCAATGGGATTCCTATTTATAAAAAATTTGCTAAGAATGAATTAAAGAAAGGACAAACTTTTAAAAAGATTGATATTAAAATTGTTTCCAAAGCTGTTCAGCCAGAGGATACATTAGATCTATCTTCAATAGAACATAAGATTTTACAAGATTTACCTGAAGCAAAAGCCATGGACAGTTTATGGTATTACAACCTTTACCAACCGGTATTATTTGACAGTATACAATCGGTAAAAAATCAAGTTTCCATTGATTCCTTTCATAGTATTGATTCAATTACATTAAAGAAACAATTGGCTTTGTTAAATCAAAAAACGCAATTAGAAATAGTATATCATCCTGCTTTAGCCAGAACAATCATAGTTTTTTTAAAAAATAGAAAGAAGAGTCTAAAAAGATTATTTAGTATAGCCAATTATTATTTCCCGATTTTTGAAGAAAAACTTTCCAAATATGATATTCCTTTGGAGATGAAATATCTTGCGATTGTTGAATCGGCTTTAAATCCAAGAGCAGTATCTCCAGCAGGAGCCGGTGGTTTATGGCAGTTTATGTATTCTACCGGTAAAATGTATGATTTAGAAATAAATAATTATGTAGATGAGCGTTTTGATCCGTTAAAATCTACTGAAGCTGCATGTCAGCATATGCAAGATTTATATAAAATCTTTAAAGATTGGAATTTGGTTTTGGCGGCTTATAATTCGGGAGCTGGCAATGTAACCAAGGCAATCAGACGTTCGGGGGGGTATACCAATTATTGGAATATTCGTCCATTTTTGCCACGTGAAACTGCCGGTTATGTTCCTCTTTTTCAAGCAACTTTATTTCTAGGTGAATATGCTAAAGAATATGGTTTACAACCAAACAAAAATTTGAACTTGAAATATATTCTAACCGATACGATACAAGTTAAACACACTTTGACTTTTAAGCAGGTTTCTAAATTATTGAAAATAAAAGAAGATGAATTGGAATTTCTTAATCCGCAATATAAATTGAACATTATTCCTTATGTTCAGGGAAAGCATTATGCCATTAAACTACCTGTAAATCTGGCAGGTGTATTTGTCAATAATGAAAATTTGATTTATGCTTATGCTCAAAAAAAATTGGAAAAGAGAGAAAAGCCACTTCCCAAATTTTATAAATTCAATAATTATATAGTCTATCATGTTAGACAGGGAGATTACTTGGGAAAAATTGCTCGGAAATTTCATGTAGGAATATCCAAAATCAAACACTGGAATCATTTGCATTCTTCCCGATTGCATATCGGACAAAAACTGCGTATTTATTCAAGGCATGCCGTAGCTCAAACTTTTAAAAAGACTAAGAAATTAAAAACCAAACATCAACCAAAAACTCAAAAAGTGATTACTTATCGGGTAAAAGCGGGTGATACACTTTGGAATATTTCCAGAAAATACCAAATTACGGTTACACAAATAAGAAAATGGAATAATTTACGCGCTCATGATAAATTAAAACCTGGAATGAAATTAAAAATCATTAAATCTTGATTCAGGTATAATTTTTGATATTTTACAAATAATGTTTCATATATTCTCATTCAAAATTTGAGAAAAAAATTACTATTATGAAAAAAATACATCGCATAATATTCATGTTTTTTTTACTATCATCTATGATATCCTGTAAAGATGATCAGCAAACAGTTTTGCCTGAATCACATGGTAAAGTCAATCATATTCTTTTAATTATGAAAGACAAACCATGGAAAGGAACATTAGGGGACACAATACGAAAATATTTTACAACCGAATTTCCGGATTTGCCTCAGTCCGAGCCTCTGTTTACAATTAATCAGGCATCACCGGATTTATTTACAGGTTCATTCAAAAAAATGAAAACTATTTTATTGGTAAAATTGGGGTCTGAAAATAGAATTCAATATTTAAAAAATCGTTTTGCTGCTCCTCAATTAATTGTTAAAATTGAAGGAAAGGATATAAATGCTCTTAAAAATTTAATTTCGAAGCATGCCAATGAAATCATTGATAGAATTTACAATTTTGAAATTGAATTATTA
The DNA here is from genome assembly GCA_026983815.1 of Flavobacteriales bacterium. Taxonomy (GTDB): domain Bacteria; phylum Bacteroidota; class Bacteroidia; order Flavobacteriales; family Flavobacteriaceae; genus JALSPZ01. The sequence goes on along the minus strand of JALSTJ010000061.1, from coordinate 12,446 downwards.
CAAAAAAAACACAGAGAAAGTTTACGGAATAACCAAGATATTGAAAAAGAATTGGGCATTAATATAGAAATTCCCGACTTTTTTGTTTTGGTAGATCATCAAAAAGGTTTTTTCTGGTTTAGAAGAGATATCAAAAATGGTGAACAAGATATCATTTTATATGAAGTTCCTTTGGCAAAAGATTCTATTGAGCAGAGAAATATGGTCATGCATTACAGAGATTCCATCGGAAAAAGGTATATACCCGGCGCAATAGATTCCAGTTATATGAAAACTGTTAAAGGGATATCTCCATCACAAAATTATTTAACTATTCATCAACTGAAAGCCATTGAAACACGTGGGCTTTGGGATATGAAAAACGATTTTATGGGTGGACCTTATCTGAACTATACATTAATTGATAAAAAGCACAATAGAGCAATTGTTGGAGAAGGATTTGTATATGCTCCGGCTTTAAATAAAAGAGATTATATGGTGCAACTGGAAGCCATACTTAAAACTATGAAACTTAAAAAATAAAGGAAGATTTAATCTTCCTTTTTTTCTTGTTCTTTAGGAGTGCTATTTTCATCTTCCGAAGTAGCTTTCTTAAATTCTTTAATACCTTTACCTAATCCACTCATTAGTTCAGGGATTTTTTTACCACCAAATAATAGCAAAACAATGATAACAATCAAAATTAATTGTTGCGGTCCAATAACTCCTAAAGGTAAAATATAAGCATTCATAATTTTATTTTTAATTTTAATACGAAATTAACGCTTATTTTTGAATAAATAAAAAAAAAATCAATTAATTTTGATTTCAAAAATTTTTATAGATGAAAAAACTAAATTTAATTCTCAGTTTTCTTTTTGTAAGCTCAATATTCTCAATATCTGCGCAAAAAGTTCAAATCCCCAAATCATATTCCAATATAACTTACAAGAAAGGTATTTTGGGTATAAAATCCGGTAAAAATTTTAATCCGGAAGAAAAAGTTCATCCACTTTATACCTATTCTTCAATTGTTAATGCCGATATATATTCGGATAAAGATGGAATTACCTTTGATTTTAAAAACCCTAAAATCCAAGGTCAATTGGTATATGGATTGATCAAAATTGACGGTGTAAAATATCCACAGCCGGTTTATTTTAAACACACTTCCAAAGTAATAGATGGAAAAGCAAAAATTTCGGTAGTAAGATTAAAAGGAAAATATGATTTTGTCAATTGGGAACAAACAAAAAAATTACAACTAGGTTATCGCTATATCAATGAAAAAGGACAAATTATTTATGATGGAAAAATCAATTTGAAATATGATGATCAAAAGGGATTTGTGCCTGATGTTACTCTAATTGAAGGACCTTTTATCACTTTGCCTAAGGAAGATGGCGTTACTATAAGTCTAAAAACTACTAAAAAAGAAATAGTGCAAATCAAAATTGGAGATGAAGTATATTCAGATATTGTTCCAAAAAAACATCATGAAATAAAAATTAGTGGTTTAAAACCCGGAACCCGATATCAATATACGGTTCTATATGGTGATTGGAAAGAGACTTACAGTTTCAAGACCCAAAATAAGAAAGGTTGTAGAAATCGTTTTACTTTTGCTTATGCATCAGATAGTAGAGCCGGACAGGGTGGGGGAGAGCGTAATTTATATGGAACCAATGCATATGTGGTTAGTAAAATGTTTAATTATGCCAATCATCGGGATGTAGCTTTTTTTCAATTCACCGGTGATTTAATCAATGGATATTCCGGTAGTGTTGATGAAATGAACTTGGAATACTTGAATTGGAAACACAGCATAAAAAACTTCTGGAGATATAAACCGGTCTATATAGGCATGGGCAATCATGAAAATGTAGAAAGAATTTTTAAAAGAACCGGATACAAAGGACAGAGCTTTTATAGAGGTCATCTTTTTGTCGATCGTTTTCCCTTTGATACACAAAGTCAGGAGTCCACTTTTGCAAGTAATTTTACTTTGCCGATTAGTGATTTAAAATCTGAAGATAGTGCGGTTTATGATCCTTCCAAAAAAACAAAAGATTTTCCTTCTTACAAAGAAACCGTTTATGATTATACTTATGGAAATTTGGCAATTATTGTAATGAATTCAAATTATTGGTATGCTTCTTCTACTGAGGATATTCCGTTGACTTCAGGCAATGTTCATGGATATGTCATGGATAATCAATTGAAATGGTTGAAAAAAACTTTACAAAAATATGAAAATGACAAAGATATTGATCATATCATAGTAACTTTGCATACTCCTGCTTTTCCTAATGCGGGTCATTCCGGTGATGATATGTGGTATAAGGGAAATAATGCCATAAGACCTTATGTGGCAGGAAAACCTGTTGATAAAGGAATTATTGAAAGAAGAGATGAATTTTTGGATTTATTGGTAAATCACAGCAATAAATTTGTTGCATTATTGACCGGAGATGAACATAATTATAGCCGTTTGGTTGTAGATAATCATACCAAAATTTATCCTGATAATTGGACAGGTCCCAGATTAAAACTCAAACGACCTTTTATCCAAATTACTAATGGAAGTTCGGGAGCTCCTTATTATTCCTTGGAAAAAATGCCATGGACACCTTCGGTTCAAAAATTTTCCACACTCTACGCTTTGATGCTTTTTACTGTTGATGGACCACATATTGATTTGGAGGTAATTAACCCCGAAACTTATGAACAAATTGAAAAAGTTAGATTAAAATAACTATAAGTATCCTTATAAAAAAACCAGGTATTTTGCCTGGTTTTTTTAGGAATTCATTGTAACTTTGGCCAAATATTCTCCTGCTCGTATCAATTGTTTGGCTTTGAGAAAATCAAAAGTGCCTGCTATTTTTCTAGGAATTTTTATTAAATAATCCGGCGGATAACGTTTAAGTATATTCATAGAATTTTGTTCTATCATAATATGTAAAGTGCTATCCAATATTTCATAATAGCCCGGCATAGAATTATCCTTTTTCTTTCCAATAAAATTGTTTAAATATTTTTTGATCGTACTTTTTTTGTTTTTGTTGTTTTGAAATTTAAAATTTATGATTTCAGGAGGCAATATATTTATATCAACAGATGCATTGGCACATACAGCAATCGTTAGTAATTCCCTGTCGACATGATTTACAGGAATATTATTTACGACACCCCCATCTACCAATATTTTTTTGTTTTCTATCACGGGATCAAAAATAAACGGAATGGCAAAAGATGAATGAATTGCAGTCAATAAATTTCCTTTATTCCAAAGGATTTCTTTTTGATTGTTAATGTCGGTAGCTATGCAAAGGTAATTTTTTTGTAAATCTTCTATTTTTTCACAGGTCAAAAATTCTTTGAGTTTGTGTATAATTTTTTTCCCTTCAATAATTCCAGGGCGAGTAATTGAAAAATCTAACAACTTAATAATAGTTTTGGCATCCAGATCCATTAAAAATTTTTCAAATTCATTGAGTTTTCCGGATGCATAAACTGCCCCAACTATTGCACCCATAGAAGTGCCCGCTATATTTTGTATAACATATCCATTGGCTTCCAAATATTTGATAACCCCGATATGTGCGATTCCTCTAGCACCACCTCCTGATAAAACTAACGAAATTTCTTTCATTTGAAATTTTTAAGTATTTTTTAAAAATATAAAAAAAACCGGTCAATCAACCGGTTTCTTTTAAAAATTTTATAGATAGAGTTATTTTTTTTCTTCTCTCATATCTGCTTTCTTAGTGAAATCATACATGATGGGAGTAGCGATAAACAAAGAAGAATAAGTTCCTACAACTACACCTATTATCAATGCAAAAACAAATCCTTGAATACTTTCACCTCCCCAGATAAATATAGCAATCAAAGTTAGCAAGGTTGTAAATGAAGTATTGAGTGTTCTTGATAAGGTGCTGTCCAACGCCAAATTAATGGTCTTATAGAATGACCAACGATGATGTTCTTTAAAGTATTCCCGAATTCTATCAAAAATTACAACCGTATCATTCAAAGAATAACCGATAACAGTAAGAATTGCCGCTATAAATGCTTGGTCGATTTCCATATTAAATGGCATAATTCTCCAGGTTAATGAGAAAATTCCCAATACGATCAATACATCGTGGAATACTGCAATAACGGCACCTGCACTAAATTGCCATTTTCTAAACCTCCAAAGGATATATAAGAATACGACAAATAATGAACCGATAATGGCATAAACAGCTCCTTTCTTGATATCATCGGCAATGGTAGGTCCTACTTTGATGGATTGCATCAATCCTATTTTTTTATTTTCTGCACTACTGATAAAATCTTTATAAGTATAGTTTGCAGGAAAATATTTTTTTAATCCGTTAAATAAGGCAGTTTGAACCTTATCATCTATATGTTCTCCTTCTTTATTAATTAAGTATTTGGTAGTTATTTTTAATTGATTATTTCCTCCGTATTTTTTTACATCCGGCATAAATTTATGACCTTTTTCGTCAGTAAATTGAACAGCTAAATCACTTTTAATTTCTTCAGGATTGATATTTTTATCAAAATCTACAATATAGGTTCTACCTCCAACAAAATCAACTCCCGGGTTCAATCCGTTTGTAAAAATAGAAACCAAACCTATTATGATAAGTGTTCCTGATAATATATAAGCTTTTTTTCTTTGCTTTAAAAAGTCAAAGCTTACATTGTCAAACAATCCTTTGGACAATTTGGTATCAAAAGTGAGTTTTCCTCCTTTGGCTATATACCAGTCAATTAAATAACGAGTGATAAATATCGCCGTAAATAGTGATGTTAGAATACCAATGATTAATGTAGTGGCAAAACCTTTGATTGGTCCGGTTCCAAAGAAAAGTAAAATAATACCGGTTAATAAAGTAGTAATATTGGCATCCAAAATAGATGAAAGTGCATTACTAAATCCTGCATCAATAGCTTCATAAAGATTCTTGCCTCTACGCATTTCTTCTCGTATTCTTTCAAAAATAAGCACATTAGCATCCACTGCCATACCGATGGTTAATACAATACCTGCCAAACCGGGCAAGGTAAGAACTGCATTTAAACTGGCGAGAATACCAAATATAAATAACATGTTCAAAATCAATGCAACATCAGAGAATATACCGGTTTTTCCGTAATATCCGAACATCCATAAGAATATTAAAATAAAAGCCAATATAAATGACATTTTTCCTCCTTCAATTGCTTTTTTTCCTAAAGAAGGTCCCACAATTTCGGATTGAATAATATCAGCTTTAGCAGGCAATTTACCGGCACGTAAAACATTGGCCAAATCTTTTGCTTCTTCAATTGAAAAACTTCCTGTAATTTCAGAACGTCCTCCTGATATGGCACCATGAGTAACTCCCGGAGCGGAATATACAATATTGTCCAAAACAATAGCAATACCATTTTTGTTTTGGAATGCTTCTCCGGTCATTTTTTCCCAAATCTTGGCACCTTTGCTATTCATTTGCATGGTAACGTCAGGTTGCCCCATCATGTCAAAACTTTGTTGGGCATCTACGATTACATCACCACTCAATGGCGGAATATTGTTACGATTGCCTTTGCCTGCATATAAGTATGTATAACTTTCTTTTTTTTGTTGAAATGGTTTTCCCCATAAAAATTTAATATGTTTCAAATTATCGGGAAGTAATTTTTTTGCTTCAGGGCTATTGAGTAATTTATTTACTTTTGCAGTATCTTTTGCTGCTACAATACCAATTCTGGAAGAACTTCCCGGTTTGAGATATTTAAATAAAGGTTCTTCTTTTTTTACATCTACCAAAAGACTATCGGAATCATTTTGTTTTACCGGTTCTTTTTGTTTGAAGTAATTATTAACTTGTTGCAAGTAAGGAAGAACTTCTTGCGCATTGTATGTATGCCAAAATTCAAGTTGTGCTGTACTTTGTAAAAGTTTTTTTACACGTTCTATATCTTTGGCACCTGCCAATTCTACTAAAATTCTACCTGATTTTCCCAATCTTTGGATATTGGGTTGGGTAACTCCAAATTTATCAATCCTTTTACGAAGTACTTCAAAAGCACTTCCCATGGCATCATCAATTTTTTTTCTGATAACTTTTTTTACTTCATCATCAGACATGTTAAACTTGACTACATCTGATAAGTTTTTATTGCCAAAAATATCTGGATCACTTAATTTAACCTTGTTTTTAGCTTGACTGTTAATTTGGTCAAAGGCATCAAAAAACAGATCAATATATGGCTTTTGACTGTTTTTTTGCATTTCAGATGCTTTTTCCAATGCTTGGTTAAATATGGGATTATCTGTGTGGTTGGCTAGATTTTTCAAAATGTCTTTTACGGATACTTGAAGGATTACATTGATACCTCCTCTTAAGTCCAATCCAAGGTTCATCTCTCTGTTTTTCAGATCCTTATAAGTAAAATCTGCGCCCAATATGCTATAGACGGGTTTGTTTTCGAGAGAGTCCAAATATCGTTTTTCTTTGGCATAATCTCCTTTAGCAAATTTTCTGGCTTCTTTACGGATTTGGTTACTTTTAAATGTAAAAGTCAATTGATAAATACTCAGTGCTGCCAAAATGGTAGCAAACACTAATACAAGTCCTTTATTTCGCATTCTTCTTAATTTTTCTGTTCATTTTTCATTTTACGTGGGGCAAAGATAATTTTTTAGCTTTTATTATACAATATTTTTTATAAAATTATTGAAATGTATAGCTAAAACTCAATGCCGGATATATATTATTATTCAAATTAATGTTTCCTAAACTCAATTTTGCTTTTTTTTTGGCATATTTATATCGAATTCGGTTTTGTTTGTCCTCCAATATATATTTTCCATGTATCCAATCATATAAATAACTTCCTACCATTAAAAATACTGAAGTAAATGCCACGATTTTATCTCCTGTGGATGTTTTATCCAAAATTTGATATTTATCAAAAAAAATAATTTGTGTCAAAGATTTATTATTGGCAGACAAATATGCCCAAGCAGCATAACCCAAAATTCTTGTTCCCAATATATAATATCCGGTTTTCTTTTCATTGATTTTAAAATGCACATGTCCCGGCAGAATGGCAGCAATTATCATATCTTGCATTCTGAGATTGGTACCTAGCATTTTAAATTCTTCATAAGTCATCTCTGGAGAGATATCCGGTATTTTATAATTACTGTTATCGGTTTTTTTATAGATATCTATATCTTGTGCATGCAAAAAACCAAAAAATAAAACGAAAATTATGAGCCCTGTTTTTTTCATGCTTTCATTTAATATTTCAATGAATTCAAATATTTCAATTTCTTAATCCAAAAATCCAAAATTTCCTTGTTTTTATGAATATTTCTATCAACTTCTTTTCTGAAAGGATTGTTTGTGTCATTGGATTTTATAAACATAATATTATTCTCCAGTTGTTGAATTTCTTTTTGGATATTATCAATTTTTTGACGGACAAACCTTTTTTCTTGATCTAACTTGTAGTAATCTTCATTTTGGAAATAGTCGTCCACTTGATTTTTGAATTTCAAGAAACTCAATTCACGCTTATCAATATTCAATTTATCATATAAGGAATTGATAAATTTATTGAATTTTACATTAATATAATATTTGTTTTTTGGGACATGTCCCATGGAATTCCATTCTTGTTGAAGTTTTTTTATGTGTTCAATTGTATACTGCTCATCCTCAGAAACTTCCCTGAATTTTTCCTTCAAAGCTTGTAGATATTCCTTTTTCTTAAGGAAATTTTCAAATTCCACATTTTGTGTTTGTCTCAAATTTTGATGATATCTGTCAAAATAATAATTACAAGCATTTCTGAATTCATTCCATATTTTTTCGGATACTTTTTTGGGGACATGACCAATTTTTTTCCATTCTTCTTGGATTTCTTTGTATTTGGCAGTTGCTTCTTCCCAATTTTCAGAATCCTTGAGTTCTTCAGCTATTTTTATTAATTCCAATTTCTTTTCCAGATTCTGTTTTTGAAGTTCTTTCAAAGATTTGTAATAATTATTTTTTTGTTTATTAATTTTCTTGAGGATATCTTTAAAGTCATTCCAAATTTCCTCTCTGTTTTTACGAGGCACAAAACCGATTTGATAAAAAGCTTCTCTTAAATTTTCAACTTTTTTGATAGTATCTTGCCATGCTTTATGTCCTTCGGGAAGATTTTCGGCAATTTCTTTCAACTGATTGATAATCTCTTGTTTTTTAATTAAATTATCACCGAATTGTTCTTTTAGTTTTTTATAGAAATCTCTACGTTTGTCATGGATTTTTTTGGTAATTTCTTTAAATTCTTGCCAGATTTCTTCTCTATATTGTTTGGATACCGGACCGGTTTCTTCTTTCCATTTTTTATGTAGTTTTTGTAATTCTACAAAACCGTAATGTATATCATCTTGTTCTAATAAAGCTTTGGCCTGTTCAATAATTTTCTTTTTATCTTCCAGATTTTGTTGAAAAACTTTATCTCGATATTCACGGTCCAAATCCAATAAATCATAAAATCTTTCTTCGTGATGTTTAAAGGTTCTCCATATATCCGAATAGGCATTTCTTGGAATGGGACCGGCAGAATGCCAAGCTTTTTTGATATCTTTAAATTTATTGAGTCTTTGTTCAAAAGTAAATTCGGTAGAATCTATAATTTTTTTAAGCTCTTCAATAATATCTTTTCTTTTTTCAAGATTTTTTTCTAATTCTTCTTGAATTTGGGTATAAAATTCTTTGAGCTTCTTTTTATAATCTTTGATTAAAATATCAAATTCTTTTTTTAAATTTTCTTCCGGCGGTGTTTCTCCTTCTTCTAAACCGGCAACTAAAGCGTGATATTTTTCTTCAAAGTTTTCTTGAATGCCGGATAAATGATTTTTGATTTTTTGAACAGGATTTTCGGAAATCAGTTTTTTGGCTTCTTCCAATAGTGATTTGAGATCCAAGTCCTTGTAGGATAAAAAAGGAATGTTGTGAGATTCTTCTTCATGATTTTCAGAAGCGGTTGCCATATGCTCTTCAATTTCATTGACTACTTCATCAACCGATTTTTCTTCTAAATTTTCTGTTTCATGAATATCCAAAAGTTTTATTTCTTCTGTTGAATCTTGCATATCCTGATTCTGATTTTGTTGAGCTTCTTTCACTTGCTCATTCTTTCCGTCTGCATCTTGCAGGTTTTCGTTTCTTTCTTCTACCATAGTAAGTTTTTTTCTTTGGTTTATTTAAGAGCGAAATTTAATAAATTTTTTTGAATTGGGCTCAATTTTTATCATTCCATATTTCCCATGATTTTTCTGCTTGTAAATGCAACATTTTCAAACCATTAACTATTGTTGCATTTCTTTTTTCGGCTTCTTTGAGAAAATCAGTTTTAGATGGATTATAAATCAAATCGTAAAAAAGATGCGTATGTTGGATGAAATCATACGGAAAATTAACTTTCTTTTCGGGAAATAAATATGTCCCGACTGGGGTTGTATTGATGATGATTTGATGATTTTCAATGATTTCTTTTTTTAAATCTTTATATCCGATTTCATCTTCTTTTTTTGGATTTCTTGAAACATATTTATGTGAAATTTCCATTTTTTTCAAAACATATGAAACCGCTTTGGAAGCGCCTCCGGTCCCCAATATCAATGCTTTATGATGGTGAGATTTCAAATAAGGTTTCAAGCTTTCTTCAAATCCGTAAACATCTGTATTGTAAGCTTTAATTTTATTAGGTAGCAATTTTAATGTGTTTGTGGCTCCTATTTCCTTTACAACAGCATCTTGCCAATCTACATATTTTAGGATTTTTTCTTTGTAAGGTATGGTTATATTTAAACCTGTTAATTCGGGATATTTTGAGATAAAATCCATAAATTCATCTATATTTTTTAATTCAAAATTTAGATACTCCCAATTTTTTATATTTTCATTGTTGAATTTTTCCGTAAAATATTTCTTCGAAAACGAGTGGGTTAGAGGATATCCAATAAGACCTAATTTTTTCATAACATCAATATTCAAATCTGATTTTTACTTTATCCAAACTTTCTTTGGAGCCGACAAATGTCAAAATATCACCTACACGTAATTGTGTATATCCATGGGTAATAACGATATTTCCTCTTCGTTTTAATGATAAAATAATCACATCTTGAGGCAAATGTAAATCACGGATTCTCAATCCCATCATATCTGGATTATGAACTTCAACATCAATGGTATCTTGATCGTCAGCCATACCCAATAAGATATGGGTAGCTTCGGGCGCACGCACCATATGGTCCAAGAGATTGATCATAGCAGCTGTCGGTTCAATGATTTTTACTCCAATTTCTTTGAATTTTTGCGCATTACTTCCCGAATGTAATCGTGTAACGATATTGGGTGAACCTATGCTTTCATATATCCATTCGGCAATTTCAAAATTTTTCTCATCATCGGGGTAAAGCAAAATTACACTATCGGGTTTTCCGAATTTTAGTCGGGAAATATTGTCTTTGTTATATTTATCTACATGCAAGATTTCAATTTCACTATTTTCAGGAACTTTTTGTGTGGTAACAATTTTTACTTTCCATCCTTTATCTTTTAATAATTTTGCTAATGCCAAAGAAACACTATCCAAACTAAAAATTACTGCCGATTTTTGATTGTTATCCTTTTCAAAAATATGTTTTTGGTGTTCTTCTCCTACAAATTTAATAGCCCATTTAAAAAATGGAGGTCCGATAATTTGATTGATGACAATAATAGCAATAATCAAGGTTTCGAATTGGTGTCCCCATTCGGGAAATTCTTGAGAAATTATAGTAGTTAGACCAATGGCAACTCCTGCTTGTGTAATATAGGGCATCCAAGCAATTCCATAATATTTTTTTGGTTCTCCGGCAAAATATATACCAAAAAATCCTCCCAAAATCAAACCTAATAATCGGACTAAAAATAATAAAACTGCAATCCCCAATACACTGATTAATACTTTTAATGATAAGGATTCTCCCGTTAAAGTAAAAAATATAATATAAATATAGGGGGATATAAAATTGATGATTTTTTCAAACTCGTGATTGAACGATGTATAATTGGTGATATAAAAACTCGCAGTGATAGCCATTAACAAGGGTTCGAGTTCAAAATGTATGCCCATTTTGGACATTTCCATTTTGACTAAATGATTAAACGAGTAAATCGAATATCCGATAAGGATAATTGTCAAGGATTTGATATTGAAATTTAAATTGGTTTGTAAAGTCCATTTTAAAATTTTTCCAAAGAAAAAGCCCAAACCTACCGATAATAAGATTTGCAAAATAAGCAACACAAAAAACATGATATCCAGAGCTTCTTCATGAATGATATTTTTTGCTAATGAGAAAATAATTGCAAATAAAATAATGACCAAAACATCGGTTACAACCGTTACGCCCATAACGGTCTTTACGAAAGGACCTCTGGCTCTTAGTTCATCAATTATAGCAATAGCGGATGAAGGAGAACGTGCTACAAAAATGGTAGCAAATAACATGGAAATAATCAAGCGGTCATAAGAAGGCATCCCTTGTAAAAAAGGAATAAAACTCTCTATATGATATATAATGGTCGAACTGATGGCAAATGTGATTACAACTTGTCCAAAAGTCATCCATTGGATACTTTTCATCCTGCTGCGGAGTTCTTCCAAATGCAGTTCGACACCGGCGGAAAAAGCAATGATCGCCAACGCAATTTCATTAAGAAAATTTAGTTTTGGCAAGACATATTCTGGTATAAATCCCAAAAACGAACTTCCTGCTAAGATCCCGGTCAATATCAAACCTGTAATCAAAGGAAAATTTAGTTTTTTTTGTAGAAATTTCGCAATTTCATAAGCGGCAATAGCTACTACAAAAAAACCGGTTAAATATTTTAGTAAATCGGTATCTATCATTGAAAAATTTCTTTTTCGTAAAGATACTATGAAAAATTTAATTGATTATCGATTTGCAAATTCGATACTTGTGATATTTGAACTCATTCACAAATGATTTTATGATAAAAAAGAGAAATATAACAATCAAATAATTATCCTATTTTCTTCAGAATTTTTTATTTTCCATATTTCTTTTTGCGATACAGGTGAAATCCCATAATAAATCCAAAAAGAAATATCAGTGGAACTAATGTGTTGATGAACTGCCAAAAACGCAAATCGCTGATAATCTTGTTTTTATCTAGGAATTTAAGTTTCCGTTCTTTATTTTTAAGTAAAATTACGCCTTGATTATCCAATAAATAATCTACAGCGTTCTGTAAGAAGGTTTTGTTATCATATTTAATTTTACTCCATTTATCAAATCCCAATTCCAAAGGACGATTTTTATCGGTTTGATTTCTAATGATATCCCCGTCTGAAATAACGATTAACGAAGTCCGGGCTTTGTCTTTATT
>JALSTJ010000060.1 GCA_026983815.1 Flavobacteriales bacterium | reverse complement strand
ATCGATCTGCTGTTTATTATTATTCTAAACATCAAAAAATAGAGATAGATAAGATTATTTCAAAGTTACAAATAGAATTTGATAATCAAATCGTGACAAAGTCCTATGCCTTTAATTCTTTTCAATCTTCTCCCGAAAATCTACAAAATTATTATCTTAAAAATCCTAACAAACCCTTTTGCAAAAGATATATAGACCCCAAATTAAATTTAATTTTAAAAAAATTCGGTAAAGATTTTTTTCAAAAAAATTGAGCTGCATCTTAGCAAATTTAAATAAAATACAATTACCATTTTTAATGTTACAATTCTAAGTCAATCATTATTTTATCCAAATAAAAATTTTAGATTATTTTTGATAAAATAAAAGTCATTATTTTAAATATTTTTTCATAAATTTACTGCTATAAACAATCCTAACATTTTATAAATGAAAAGAAACATTACCAACCTGATTCTTTTACTGGTATTTATAAATTTTACCAATTGTAAAGAAAAAAAAATCAAAATAAACAAACCCGACAAAGCTTTTGCCACTTATATCGATGCCTTCACTAACGGAATAATCTCCAATTCAGATAAAATAATCATCCGCTTATCCAAGGAATATCCTGTCAAAAAAGGCGAAATCATTCGACAAAATATCTTTGAATTTGACCCTTCTATTGATGGAAAAACTTATTGGGAAGATCCATATACCATTGTTTTTAAACCCCATGAAAATTTTAAAAGAGGAACCCTATTCAAAGGAATTTTTCATTTAGGAAAAATTGAAAAAGTTCCGGAAAAGCTAAAAGATTTTAAATTTCAATTCCAAACCAAAAATCAAGATTTTGACATTTCTTTTCAAGGAATGCAAGCAACAAATAAAAGATTAACAAAAAACCGGATAACCGGAAAAATCACAACTGCTGATTATGCCTTTGATAAAAATATCGAAAAAATGCTAACAGCAACCCAAAACGGCAAATCATTGCCCATAGAATGGTCGCACAATGACGATTTAAAATGGCATACTTTTAACATCAATGATGTTGTAAGATGGAACAGAAATAGTGAAGTTATCATAAAATGGGATGGAAAACCCATTGAAGCCAACCGAAAAGGAACCAAAAAAATAGAAATACCATCATTGAGAAGTTTTGCATTGATGAATGTTGAAACCAAAAATGAACCCGACCAACAAATTATTTTACATTTTTCAGACCCTATTAACAAAAATCAAAACCTGGATGGATTAATTATTCTCAAAAGCAAAACCAAACTTACATTCTCAAAAAATGGTAATGAAATAAAACTATTTCCAAAAAAATCAATAAACGGAAATGACACCTTGCTTATCAGTCGCAGTATTCGTAACAGTTTAGGATATCGTTTACAACAAAATTATTTCAAACCCATCTATTTTAACAGCATAAAACCTGCTATTAAAGCCATTGGCAAAGGAGCAATTATTCCCAATGATCAAGGAGTAAAATTTCCTTTTAAAGCTGTAAATCTTAAAGCTGTAAACGTCAAAATAATCAAAATATTCTCCAAAAATATCCACCAATTCCTACAAGTAAATCAATTGGATGGAAAACGTGAACTGACACGCGTTGGACGTATCATCTACAATCAAGAAGTTCCTCTTTTATCAGATCAAAAAGATATTGATTATGGAAAATGGAACACTTTTGCCTTGGATTTATCCAAAATGATTTCTGTTGAACCAGGCGCCATCTATCGTCTTGAGATGTCTTTCAATAAAAATCAATCTCTATACAATTGCCCCGATAAGGCTCAAGAAAATATCAACTTAACCCAAAATAAAATTGACAACAGTGAATTTGAGGGACCAAAATCCAATGACTACTACGATTATTATGAAGATGAAAGCGAATATTATTTTTCAGATTTTGACTATGATGAACGAAACAATCCTTGCTCAAATTCATACTATTATCTAAGCAAGAGAAAAATCAAACGAAATATATTTGCCTCCAATTTGGGAATTATTGCCAAAGAAGATACAGATCATACACTCAATATCACTGTTTCCGACATACTTTCCACCAATAGTTTATCCAATGTAAAAATAGATATTTACAATTTTCAAAACCAAAAAATAGGAAGCACCGCTACCAATTCCGATGGCTTGGCTTCCATAAAACTCGATGAAAAACCTTTCTTACTGGTTGCTCAAAAAAATAAACAATATGGATATCTGCGTTTGGACGATGCATCCTCACTTTCTATGAGTATGTTTGATGTCGGCGGAAAAAAAATAAAAAAAGGTATCAAAGGATATATCTATGGCGAAAGAGGTATTTGGCGTCCGGGAGATAGCATCCACTTGAGTTTAATTTTAGAAGATAAAAATCAATCTTTACCCGAAAATCATCCGGTAGTTTTAGAACTATACACTCCTCAAAATCAATTATTTGACAGAAAAGTAAAAAGTAATTCCATAAATAATTTTTATACTTTTCATTTGAAAACTCCACAAGATGCACAAACAGGAAATTGGACTGCCAGAGTAAAAGTCGGCGGCACACAATTTAGCAAAACCTTAAAAATTGAAGCCATCAAACCCAATCGTTTGAAAATTAAACTTCATTTTGATTCCGAAATCCTTCACTCCGGATCAAAACCTATCAAACTAGAAGCCCAATGGCTACATGGTGCCCCCGCTAGTAATTTAAAAACTATTGTAGAAATGAGAACTTTCTCTACCAAAACTCATTTCAAAGATTTTCCGGAATATCATTTTGATGATCCTTCGGTAAGCTTTAATAGTGAAAGTCAAACAATATTTGAAGGAAAACTCAATGCGAAAGGGAAAGCTCAAATTCCCTTAAAATTAAACATTGAACAAGCACCCGGAATGGTTAATCTTTCTTTTAAAACACGAGTGTTTGAACAAGGTGGTGATTTTAGCATTGATCGCCAAACAAAAAAATATTCACCCTACAATTCTTACGTAGGAATAAAAATTCCCAAAGGAACCGGATGGAATGATGCGCTGTTTTCAGATGATAATATTCTGATTCCAATAGTATCAGTTGATGAATATGGCAACCCTATCAATAGAAAAAAACTAAAAATAGAGGTGTATGAAATATCTTCTGAATGGTGGTGGGAAAGAGATATGAACGAAAACTTAGGTTATTACCTGACCTCCGGCGATTCCAAAAAAATTATTACAGATTATGTCTCTACAACAAACGGAAAAGCAATTTATAACCTCAAATTTCCCAAAGCAACATGGGGACGCAAATTTATCCGTATAACCGACCCCGTCTCAGGACACAGCACCGGAAAAATATTCTATACTACTTACAAAGATTGGTGGAACAATCCGGACAATGTAATTCCGGGGAGTGCCGAAATATTAAGTTTTTCAACTGACAAAAAAAGTTATAAACCCGGCGACGAAGCAAAAATTTCCCTACCGGTAAGTAAGCAAGGACGTGCCTTAATTAGTATTGAAAACGGAAGTCAAGTACTGTTATCATTCTGGACAAATGTTTCTCCATCCAATCATACAGCTAGCTTTAGTGTAACCAAAGAGATGAGCCCCAATGTCTATATCCACATTTCTTATATTCAACCTCATCATCAAACCGATAATGACCGTCCCATACGTCTATATGGAGTTCAAAATATACATGTAGAAAATCCCGATTCTCACTTACACCCCCAAATTATTATGGCTGATGAATTACAGCCCGAAAAAGAATATTGGATAAAAGTCAAAGAAAAAAATGGAAATCCAATGACCTATACCTTAGCAGTAGTCGATGAAGGATTACTCGATATAACCCGTTTTAAAACCCCAAATCCTTGGAATAATTTTTATTCCAGACAAGCACTTGGCGTCAAAACTTATGATATGTATTCATATGTAATGGGCGCTTTTAATGGAAAACTGGCAGGAATTTTTGCCATTGGTGGTGATGAAGACTTGGTAGAAAAGGGCAATAGAAAAGCCAATAGATTTAAACCGGTTGTTCAGTTTATCGGTCCTTTCAGTCTAAAAAAAGGAGAAATCGGAAAACATCGATTAAAAATGCCCAACTACATAGGTGCTGTTCGTGTAATGCTTATTGCAGGAAACACCAAAAAAGCTGCTTATGGAAATGCAGAAAAAACCGTGCCCGTAAAAAAACCTCTAATGGTACTAACCAGTCTCCCAAGAGTTTTAGGTCCAAATGAACATC
>JALSTJ010000059.1 GCA_026983815.1 Flavobacteriales bacterium | reverse complement strand
GGAACCTGATACCGGTTCGTATCGTTGGGGGGTTACTACAAAACAAGCTTATCTGCCCGCGGATAATTCAAAATATTTTACAGAAGATATTTCATTGGTAGATTGGCTTCGTCAATTTGCAAAAACCGATGAAGAGCGAGAAGATGTTTATCTACGAGGATTTTTAGGAAAAATGTTGTTTAGCGGCGATGAAGCATTAAAATCCGTAAAAGTGCTTTCGGGAGGAGAAAAAGTCAGAGCTATGCTCTCGCGTATGATGATGGAAAAAGCCAATGTATTGTTGTTGGACGAACCGACCAACCATTTGGATTTGGAGTCTATTCAGGCATTGAATAACGCTTTAATCAATTTCCCCGGAACCGTAATTTTTACTACCCGTGACCATGCTTTTGCACAATCGGTTGCCAATAGAGTAATTGAGATTACGCCCAAGGGAACCTTGGATAAATTAATGACGTTTGATGAATATTTATCCGATAAAAAAATCAAAGGACAACGGGAAAAAATGTATCAATCATGAGCAATAAAAAAATAGCCATTATCGGATTGGGTTATGTAGGATTACCTTTGTCCGTAGCATTTGCCGAAAAATATCCGGTTATCGGTTTTGATATCAATCCCGAAAGAGTCAAAAAATTACGTAAAGGAATCGATGAAACACTCGAAGTGGAAGAAAGTGATTTAAAAAAAGTTCTAACGGAAAAAAAATATCAAAAAGGTTTATATATCACTGATAATCTGAACGATATCCAAGAAGCAAATATTTACATTGTAACGGTTCCAACGCCCATTGACAAACATAAAATTCCGGATTTAACGCCTTTATATAAAGCCAGCGAAACCGTTGGAAAAGTTTTGAAAAAAGGCGATATTGTAATTTATGAATCAACTGTTTATCCCGGAGCAACAGAAGAAGATTGCGTTCCCATTTTGGAAAAATATTCCGGATTGAAATTCAATAAAGATTTTTTTGCAGGATATTCCCCCGAACGCATCAACCCGGGAGATAAGGAAAGAACGGTAACCAAAATCAAAAAAGTTACTTCCGGTTCTACTCCTGAAATAGCTGATGAAATTGACCGATTATACCAAAGTATTATTACTGCCGGAACACATAAAGCTTCATCAATAAAAGTTGCGGAAGCAGCAAAAGTGATTGAAAATGCCCAAAGAGATATCAATATTGCTTTTGTAAATGAACTATCCAAAATATTCCGCTTGATGAATATTGATACCATTGAAGTTTTGGAAGCCGCAGGGACCAAATGGAATTTTTTACCTTTTCGTCCCGGATTGGTCGGGGGACATTGTATCGGGATAGACCCCTATTATTTGGCACATAAAGCCAAAGAATATGATTACAATCCCGAAATAATACTCGCAGGTAGAAGAATGAATGACAGTATGGGAAAATTTGTAGCTCACGAAACGGTAAAAATGATGCTCAAAAAAGATATTCCCGTAAAAAATGCCAAAGTTTTGGTTTTGGGAATTACTTTTAAGGAAAATTGTCCCGATATCCGAAATTCAAGAGCCATAGACGTCATTAGAGAATTACAAGATTTTCAATTCAATGTGGATGTTTATGACCCTTGGGCAAGTCCGCAGGAAGTAAAACAAGAATACGGGTTGGATTTAAAAACCGATATTTCTCCCGAAAATAAATATGATGCTATTTTGGCTTTGGTTGCTCACAACGAGTTTAAGCAATTGAATTTAAAAGATTTTACCCGAGACAAATCATTTATTTATGATGTAAAAGCTATATTTCCGAAAGAAAAAAGTGATTTGAGACTTTGATTTTTCTTTATAAAAACTTTATTTGATAAAATTTATCCGAAAAAAAATTATCAAAAATATTTTGTATTTTTGTTATTCAAAATAAATATTCTATGAAATTTTTAGTTTCGAGCGACGATTTAATTAAAAATCTACAAATCCTACGAGGAGTAATCAATAATAACAATACAATTCCGGTTTTGGATAATTTCCTATTTGAACTCAATGGAAAAAATCTTAAAATAACCGCATCGGATTTGGAAACCACTATGACAGCCAATTTGGAAGTGGAATCCGATGATACGGCGAGTTTTCTTTTACCGGCAAAATTACTTTTTGATACGGTAAAATCCTTACCTACCCAACCTTTGACTTTTATGTTTGATGATAAACATCAGATGGAAATTATCAATGATTACGGAAAATACAGTTTTTCATATTTGGACGCCGAAGATTATCCTACACCCGTTGAAATGGACGAAGCCCAATCGGTAAACTTGCCTTCGGGTATTTTGGCAGAAGCCATCAGTAAAACCATTTTTGCTACGGGAAATGATGATTTACGTCCTACTTTGACCGGAATTTTGTTTGAATTTTCCCCTGAAACCTTAAATTTTATTGCTACGGATGCACATAAATTGGTAAAATACGAACGAAACGATTTAAAAGCCGATACGGAAACCGAATTTATTATGCCTAAAAAACCTTTACAAATTTTAAAAAATTATTTGGGAGGTTTTGACACCGATGTAAACATCGAATACGACGATAGAAATGCCCGATTTAGTTTTGGAAACATGGAATTGCTCTCCCGTTTGATCAATGGAAAATATCCCAATTATCGTGCGGTAATTCCTGCTGAAAATCCTAATATCTTGACAGTAGATAGACAAAAATTTTTGGATGCCGTCAAACGTATTGCAATTTTTGCTAATCAAGCAACTCACTTAATCCGTTTGTCTATGACAGGTTCCGAACTGAAAATTTCGGCAGAAGATATCGAATTTTCCAATAAAGCTGAAGAACGATTACCTTCCAACTACAACGGGGAAGATATGGAAATGGGATTCAATTCAAAATTCTTGATTGAAATGCTTTCCAATTTGGATTCTGACGAAGTTTCCATGCACATGTCTATCCCAAGCAGAGCAGCATTGATTCACCCGGTGGACGGATTGGAAGAAGGAGAAAAAATCTTAATGTTGATCATGCCTTTGATGTTAAACTAAACAACTTCCCTGATGAAGTTTTTTTATAATATTTTGATGAAAATTTCCGAAAAGTTTTTGATGCTTTTCGGAAATTTTTTTGGCAATAAAATCAAACAACTCATCATAGGACAAAAAAATATTTGGACTCAACTTTCCAAATGCAATTTTAAATCTCCCGTGGTTTGGTTTCACGTTTCGTCCCTTGGAGAATACGAACAAGCCCTTCCGTTAATGGAAGCCATCAAACAAAAAAACAAATATCAAATAATATTGACTTTTTTTTCTCCTTCGGGTTATGAAATTGTTCGTAAGAAAAAAAATCCGGCGGATTGCATCGTTTATTTGCCTTTGGATACCCAAAAAAATGTCAAAAAATTTCTTAGGATTATCAATCCTTCTTATACTTTTTTTGTAAAATATGATCTTTGGCCTAACTATCTATCCGAACTCAAAAAAAGAAAAATTCCCACTTATTTGATTTCCGGTATTTTTACAGAAAAACATCCTTTTTTTAGATGGTATAACTCGTGGTTAAAAAAGACACTTTCGGCTTTTACTCATTTTTTTGTGCAAGATAAAAATTCAAAAAATGTTTTACAAAAACAAGGTTTTAAGAATATAAGTGTAACAGGAGACACGCGTTTTGACAGGGTATATCAAATTGTAAAAAATCCGTCGAATAATCCGGATTTTATACAAAAGTTTAAAGAAGACAAATTATTATTTATTGCCGGAAGCACTTGGGAAACGGGAGAAGAATTAATAGTGGATTACTTAAATAACAATTCATCTGATTTTAAAACAATAATAGCTCCGCATGATGTATCGGAAAAGCATATTAAAAATTTATTGAATAAAGGTTTAAAAAACTATATTCTTTATACGAATATCAACAAAAATACCGATTTGAAAAAATACGATATACTGATTTTGAATACTATTGGTTTACTCAATCAAAGTTATCGTTTTTCCGATTGGGTTTATATCGGCGGAGGATTTGGCAAAAGTATTCATAATATTCAAGAACCGGCGGTTTTTGGAAATCCTATTTTGACCGGACCGAATATCCAAAAATTTAAAGAAGCTATTGATTTAAAAAAAACAGGAGGTTTGGTTGCTGTAAAAAATAAGACCGATTTTCAAAAAGAAATGAATTTGTTATCTACCGATAAAGAAATACGAAAGCATCGAGGACAAATAGTAAAACAATATGTTGAAAATAATTTGGGAGCAACTGCTAAAATA
>JALSTJ010000058.1 GCA_026983815.1 Flavobacteriales bacterium | reverse complement strand
ATGATGCGTTTTACTTCTTTATTTTTTAAAGCACGCACAGCCAGTGCAATACTAACAAAAGTTTTGCCTGTGCCGGCAGGACCTACCAAAAACACCATATCGTTTTTATGTGAAGAAGCTACTATTTTTTTTTGATTGGGCGTTTGAGGTTTGATTAATCTTCCGCCGACTCCGTGAACTATCACATCATCGGCTTTGATGAATTCTTTGTATTCTTCATCGTTTGAAGTAACAATTTGCTCAATTGTTTCCTTATCCAGCTTGTCATATTTTTGAATATGTTGGAGAATTAAATCAATTTTTTGTTCAAACGCATCCAATATATCGGGTTCGCCAAAAATTTTCAGTTCGTTGCCTCTAAAAACGATTTTTACTTTCGGATAAAGTTCTTTTAAGAAATTGAGATATTCGTTCTTAACTCCGCTAAATAAAACGGGATTGATACCTTTGATGCTTAAAGTTCTTTCTTTCAATATGCAAAATTTATTTTAAGTAAATTTCAGTTATAAATTTTTAGTTGTATTTTTGTTCAAAGATAATAATTATTTTGATATGCCCTTAATTACTTTAACTACTGATTTTGGAGAAAAAGATCCGGATTTAGCTTTTTTAAAAGCCCGGATTTTTCAAGAAGTTCCCGGGGCACAGATTATCGATATTACCCATCAATTGACACCGTTTGATACGGAAGAAGCTGTTTATATTTTAAAAAATTCATTAAATTTTTTTCCCAAAAAAACCATACATATCATAGCGTTTAACTCAGAAATTACTCCGGATAATCAAGCATTGGCAATACAAACAGACAATTATTTTTTTCTGGCTCATGATAATGGAATCATCCCTGAGATACTTGGTAAAACACCATTTAAAGCTTTTAAACTTTCCGTGCCAATCTACGAACGGATGTTATCTTATCATATTGAAGCAATTAAAAAATTTTCAACGGATGCTTTTCCTACTTTATTTTCTGAAGAAGTTAAAGAATTGAAAAAAATAAACTTTCCCAATCCCGTGATTAAATACGAAGGAAATAAAGTTAAACAAATTTTTCCTCGTGTGATTTATGTCGATCATTATGGGAATGCGGTTTTTAATTTGAAATTTGACGAATTTGAACAATACCGGCAAAATCGATCATTCAAGATTTATACGGATTTTGATATATTTGAAAAATTAAATCAAGCATATCATGATATAACTGCGAATGAACCCGGAGGTATTGCAGGGAAAGCCGGTATTCACTTCAACAATTTTGGTCATTTGGAAATATTTGTCAATGGTAGCAATCAATATAGTGGCGGTGCTAATAATTTATTGGGATTGACAAAAAATAGTCAAATTAAAATTATTTTTGATTGATGAATTTCAAAAATTTTTTTCCAAGAAATAACTTGCTGAGACATTTGTTTTACTGGACAATCTTGATTGGAAGCATATGGAGTGCTTCTAAATTTCCTTGGATTATCGAAAACTTATATTTCAAGAGATTTTATCAAATCATCGCAATTTCCAATCGTGCTTTGGTTCGTTGGTTTTCTTTTTCCTTAGGAGATATTTTATATGTTTTATCAATTATTTATTTGTTATATTTACTTGCAAATATTTTAATAAATTTCAAAAAACCATTGGAGTACATATTGAAATTATCCCGTTTTTTGTTGTTGGTTATCGGATTATTTTATCTTTCTTGGGGATTCAATTATTTTCGTCCTTCCATTCATAAAGTATTGAAAATCCCTAATAAAAAATATACCTTAGCCCAATTGTCTGAAATAACTGATACAATTATTGAGCATTCCAATTTATTACAACAACAATTGACTAAGAATGATACTTTGGCAGTTGATATCCCTTATGGTTTACAAAATATTCTGAATAAAACCTTTATCGGATATGATTCGATAGCAAGAGAAATACACCAAAAATACCGGCTTCCCGTGATTAAAAAATCATTGATGAGTCCTTTGATTTCATATTTGCATGTAACGGGATACTTAAATCCTTTTACCGGAGAGGCGCAAATAAATTATCTCTATCCCAAGTATGCAATTCCTTTTATTGCTTCACATGAAACAGCACACCAACTGGGATATGCTCCCGAAGACGAAGCCAATTTCTTGGGTTTTCTCTCCAGTATTCATCATCCGGATCCTTATTTTCGATACAGTGGATATACTGCGGCACTGTATTATCTTTTAGTGGAATTAAAAAAAGCAGACATGGATTTATTTCAAAAAAAATTAAAAAAAATACACCGGGGGATTCTTGAAAATTTTGCGCAAGAAGCAAGATTTTACAGACAACACAGAAATAAATATGATATGTCTAAAGTATATGATTCCTATTTAAAACTCAACCATCAAAAAAAAGGAATAAAATCTTATAATGAAATGGTCAAACTGGTTATAAGTTATTATTTGAAAAATAATAGAATTTAATAAATTAATGTGTGTTAGACATAAGAAAATAATATATAATTCTTGATAGCCATTGAATAACCCGTAATACAAAAATTATCTAACAATTTTGAAATAGATATCAATGCTTTTTCCGGTATCATCTAAAATTGTCAAATGATGTTTGCCCGGCGGTATATATTTTTTTAGTTTATGTACACCATGAGTTTTCCCGATATATTGATGATCCAAATGCCAATAAATGGTAGCATCGGGATTGTTATCCACAGCTTGCATAACCAATTTTTGTTGATTTTGATTAAAATCTTTGGGTAAAAAGATCTCGATTCCATTTTTTGGATAAATCATCGCCAAATTTTTTTGTTGGTTGTTTAAGCAATGATTTTCCCAAGGAGGCAAGGATTGATATTCCGGATGAAAAGTTTTGTAATAATAAGCTTGAATAGGAGGTAAGATAAATCTGGAAACATTCTTGATTTTTTCAACAGGATAACAAGAGCTGTTTACTTGTTTTGTTCCTTCTTGATTTAGATGAATGATTTTGCAATAGGGACATACTTTTGCACGTATTCCGGTTTTGGGAATATATTCCAAAGTAGATTTTTGGCAATTGGGTCCCGCAAGATAACCGCTTTCTTCGCAAATAGGAGTTTGTGTGATATCTTCTAAAGGTTTTTCAAACCATTTACCTTGAGGCAAAAGTTTAAAAACATCAAACATCAATGGAGCTGCTACTTGTGTTCCTGTTAGTCCGGGACGACCTTCTCCTGTGGCATTTCCTACCCAAACTCCAATAGTATATTGAGGTGTAACCCCAATACACCATGCATCACGATGCCCAAAACTTGTACCTGTTTTCCAAGCAATTTTCCTTGATGAACGATAAATATTCCAATCTTCGCCTTCTACCGGACGATCTTTTTTGGAAAGAGCATCAAATACAAACCAAATAGGACCGGCGCCAAATAAGTCGCTTTTTTCAAAAATTATTTTTTTGTTTTTATTTGGTAGATAATGAGCCGAAAAGTAATAATTTTCAGAATATTTGCCTCCATGATTATAATGATATAATACACGTCCCATATCTGCATAAGATGCGGTTAATTGCCATAGATTAACTTCGGCGCCACCCAGAATCAAAGTTAATCCATAATAATCCGGACTTTTATTAATGGTATGAATTTCTGTTTTTTTCAGATGATCATAAAATTTGGTCAACCCGTATTTACGCAACAATCTAACAGCAGGCACATTTAATGATTTTGCCAAAGCAATATCGGCAGGGACTGCCCCGCTGTATTTTCTATCGAAATTTTCCGGATGATATCCTGCTATCTGTGTAGGAATATCTGATAGCAGCATTCTTGGTAATATAACTGCATCTTTTAATGACCAAGCATATAAAAAAGGTTTCAAAGTGCTTCCTGTACTTCTAGTTGCTTGAACCATATCTACTTGATAGTTTGGAACTTTGGGGTTATTTAAATTCCCTATGTAACTCAATACTTCACCGGTTTGCGTGTTCATGACCAATATTCCGAGATTGTTGATGTGATTTCCAGATAAAAAATTATGATGACGGCTGGCAATTTGTTCTACTTGATTTTGTAAATTTTCATCCAAAGTGGTTATTAGTTTTTTTCCGGTATGTCCATCTTTAATTGTTTTTTCCAAAAGATGCGGGGCTTTTTGGGGTAATTTTTTGGGTTTTCCGGGTAATGCTTCTTCTTTTGCTAATACACAAGTCATTGAGTCAATAATTTTGCTTTGATAAAGTTTGTCCAACAAATGATTTCTTTTTTTGAGGAGATAGTGGTGATTTTTT
>JALSTJ010000057.1 GCA_026983815.1 Flavobacteriales bacterium | reverse complement strand
CAAAGACTGCTATTTTTTAGCGGTCTTTTTTATTTTAAACCGGTAACTGATAAAATATTGCATACCGAAACCGAAATTGCTATGGGAGTTTACTTTGTAAAATCCGGGAATATAAATGGCTTCAAATTCATCGGTGCGTTTGGAAGTCAATAAATATTTTAGTGAAATTGTATATCCCAAATATAAGTTTTTAAAAGTTTCCACTTGAAGTTTTCCAGAAAGTTCCAACCAAGAATTGTTGGAAAAATTAAAATTCCGATTGACTTCAACCGGTTGGGGTTGAAAAAAGCTGCCGGGCTGATTGATTACATAATCATATAAGAATGCATCAAAATTTGAATAACCGTAATAAAATCCGACACTCACTTGATTATCCATTCCGGGCCAATTGTCATAAATATTATAATCGATGCCGGTTTTGAAATAAGTTCCTTGTGTTCTTACATTGAGCAATCCGTTGTTAAAATTATCGGTTTCTTTTCCGAAAAGTATCGTCAAAAAATAATTTTTATAAATATTACTATCCAAATAAAATCCCGTTTTGTTTTCACTATTTACAATGCCGGTTAGATAATTTCCAATATCAAAACCGATTCTTAGATTCAAAGGATTTAGTTTGAATTTTGTATGAACATTCGTCAAACTATCTTTGGGTTGTTCTTGTGCCGAAATATAACCGAAAAACAACAGAAATAATATGTTAATGAAATATCTTGACATGTGTAAGTGTATCAGTATTTACAGTAGGAGTAATGACTTCAATATTTTTTATCCATAAATCGTTATCCGAGCTGAGTTGAGTGGAAAATTGTTCAAAAACGGTTTTGTATCCACAAGTTTTTGAAACAAAAACCGGATGTCGTTCATAGGTAAAAGTAAGTGTATCCGTATTTTGATCTTTTATGAATAAAAATTTTGAAAAATCTTGGTTTACATTCAATTGTAAAGCCAATTCGTTGGTGGAAAGATTTTTAAATATTGTGTCATATTGCGGTAGGGTTACTATATTTAGGTTTTGGACTTCTTTTTCTGTTGAAGGGTTTGCTTCGTCATAAAATTTAATCATTAACTTGGGGGTAGTGGGTTCCAAGCATACATCATCTTTTTCACAAGAAATATTTATAGAAAGCCATAAAATTGATAGTAATATGATAAAAAATTTTCTCATATGACAAAGATAATAGAATATTTTGAAGTAATAAACTTTGAATAATTGGGTTTTTATCTCATATTTGTAAAAAAGTATCGAAAACGATGGACAAGATAGAAATTCCAGCTTCTAAAAGTATTTCCAACCGCTTGTTAATACTTAAATATCTTTTTCCTCAATTAAAACTAAAAAATTTATCTACAGCAAAAGACACCCAAATTTTAATGGAAGTTCTGGATAAAATCCAAATTACAAATCAGGATATTCCACTTAAATTAAACATTGGTCATGCCGGAACCGCCATGCGTTTCTTAACGGCTTTATTATCTACTATTGAAAACAAAGAATTTATTCTAGATGGTTCGGAAAGGATGCGCCAACGCCCTATCAAAATTTTGGTAGATGCTTTGCGTCAATTGGGAGCAGATATTCGTTATTTGCAAAATGAAGGTTTTCCTCCCTTATATATCAAAGGAAAAAAACTTGAAAAACATCAAGTAAATATAGATGCCAATGTGAGCAGTCAATATATTTCGGCTTTGTTATTGATTGCTCCCGGATTATCTCAGGGATTAGAGATTGTTCTAAATACCGAACCCGTTTCTACACCATATATTCAAATGACTTTGGATTTATTGAATTTTTTTGGTATTCCTACTTCTTTTGATGCTAATATTATTCGTGTAGAATCGGTTAAAACATTAAAAAAAAGAAATTTTTTTATTGAAGGAGATTTTAGTTCCGCTTCTTATTTTTATGGATATTCTGCTGTTATAGGTAAAAGTTTTGAATTGTATCCTTTTAACAAGAATTCATTTCAAGGAGACATCAAAATTAAAGATTTTTTTGAACGACTTGGCATTAAAACTTCGTTTTCAGGTAATAACAAAATGATTATAGAACCGATTTCAAATTTTGTTTTTCCTAAAATAATTAAATTGGATTTGATTGATAATCCTGACTTGGCTCAAACGCTTGCCGTAACTTGCTTGGCTTTGAAAATTCCTTGTTATCTAACCGGTTTGCAAACCTTGAAAATCAAAGAAACTGACCGTTTGCAAGCATTAAAAAATGAAATTGAAAAATTCGGTGTGCCGGTGAATATCGATAGTAAGAGTTTGTATTTTAATGATTTTTCA
This sequence comes from Flavobacteriales bacterium, assembly GCA_026983815.1. GTDB lineage: Bacteria > Bacteroidota > Bacteroidia > Flavobacteriales > Flavobacteriaceae > JALSPZ01. Next base: position 1,987 of record JALSTJ010000057.1, on the reverse strand, counting down.
AATTTTCATACACAAAATATTTCCATAAAAACTTATAATGATCACCGTATGGCAATGTCTTTTGCTATTATTCAAAAATTGTATCCGCAGATAAAAATAGAAAATCCGGAAGTGGTTGTAAAATCATTTCCGGATTTTTGGGAAAAATTTTAAAAAATTTGTTTACATCCCTTTCAATTCTTGAACCACCTTGGTAAGTGCGGCTTTTGCATCGCCAAAGAGCATTGAAGTTTTGGGGTTATAGAACAACTCATTTTCAATTCCGGCATAACCGGGTTTCATGCTTCGTTTGTTTACAATGATATTTTTAGCGTCTTCTACATTTAATATAGGCATTCCGTATATGGGGCTTGAAGGATCGTTTTTAGCAGCAGGATTGACTACATCATTGGCACCAACCACCAAGACAACATCCGTATTTTTAAATTCATTATTGATATCGTCCATATCCACCAATTTATCATAATCCACATTGGCTTCGGCAAGCAAGACATTCATGTGACCGGGCATACGTCCGGCAACGGGATGAATGGCATATTTCACATCTATTCCTTTTTTAGATAGAAGTTCTTCCAATTCATGCAAAACGTGTTGCGCTTGTGCAACGGCAAGTCCATACCCTGGCACGATAATCACTTTATTGGCATAATTCAATAATATAGCGGCATCACTAGGACCGGCTTCTTTGATACTTCCTTGTATTTTTGAACCACTTCCGGCAGCTTGACTTCCTTCACCAAATGCACCGAAAATAACAGCAGAAAGTGAACGGTTCATTGCCTTTGTCATGGCAATTGTCAAAATGGTTCCGGCAGACCCTACCAATATTCCTCCGGTGAGCATCGCCATATTATTGTATAAAAATCCACCGAAAGCAGCAGCTAAACCGGTAAATGAATTCAGTAACGAAATAACCACAGGCATATCCGCACCACCAATGGGTAAAACGAACATTATACCATATATCAGCGCCAGAGCGAATAATAAATATATGTATAAAAGATTAGAAATGCCGGAAATTATAATATATGCACCAAATCCGATAATTGCAAGAGCCAAAATAGTATTTAAGATATTATACTGAGGGAGTCGAATGGGTTTTCTCAATTTTCCACTGAGTTTTCCCCAAGCAATCATACTACCTGAGAAAGATATACTTCCAATGACCAATCCTGCAATAATCATAAATATTTTTCCGGGATTTCCTACATTATGATGAAATTCCATAAGTCCGATAAGTGCGGCGGTAGCACCCCCCATACCGTTAAAAAACGATACCAATTCGGGCATCTTGGTCATTTCCACTTTCACTGCAATTCCCCAGCCGATAGCTGTTCCAATAGCGATAGCTATAAAGATAAGAATATAGATAAAGGTGGAAACTGTAATATGAGCAGTAGAGGGATAAATAAAAATTGTAGCCAAAATTGCCAAAGTCATTCCAAACGCGGCAATTAAATTTCCTTTTCTGGCAGTTTTGGGACTACCCAGCATCTTTAATCCGATAATGAATCCGACCGATGCGATTAAATATGATAAATTCAGTAATAGATTTTCCATTATTTTCTAGTTTTAAACATATCCAACATTCTATCCGTAACTACAAAACCACCGACAACGTTCAGCGTTCCTAGAATTACCGCAACAAATCCAATAGCCAACCCCAGTTTATTTGAGGGTTCCATATGCAACATAACCAAAATGGCTCCAATGATCACTACTCCATGAATGGCATTTGCGCCTGACATTAAAGGAGTATGTAATACAGCCGGTACATGGCTAATCAGTTCAATTCCGACAAAAATCATCAGAATGACAATATAAATCATCTGCAGATTTTGATTAAAAAAATTAAATATTTCGTTCATAGTTTTATTATTTTAGTTAGCAATATCACTTATAAATTTTATCCTAAATAATCTTAATTCATCTTCTTCATATTCACCTTCAAATTCTTCCATAGCCAAACTGATTTTATCCGATTCGG
>JALSTJ010000056.1 GCA_026983815.1 Flavobacteriales bacterium | reverse complement strand
AATCCAAATGCTGATAAAAAAAGCCAAAGCTATTCGTTCGGGGGTTCTTTTTCTGACAAAATGAAACAACAAAAAAACTATGGTCATCAATAGAGAATTAACCAAAATAGCAAAAACTCCACCAAAAGCCGTAGCATTCCAAATCCACCAAGTTTTTAATAAATTCCAAACAAAAAAAGCAAGATATATTTTTAGAAAAAATAATTTGGAAGGTTTTTTAAGTTGCTTTTCTTCTATAAAAAACAAAGGGACAAAAGCAAAAAATAAGAATAAGGGAAAACCATAAGTTGGCCAAGCCATAGAAAAAAGTAATCCGGAAATTACAGCCAAGAACCAATCGTTTCTTAAAAGTTTTTTAAGCATCTGCTATTCCTTTTTTAATTTCTTTTTTCCATATAACCAAGCGCCAATAGCCAATACAAAATATAAGAACAAAATAAATTCCAATTGTTTGAACTTGGTTTTCCATTCAAAATACAAAATAAGAATCGCCCCTACACTTAATCCCAAAATCGATAAAATCGTAAGGAAAGTAGATGAATGGGTTTTATCTTTTATTTTGAAATTGGTAATCGCAATAAAAAGTGAAACCAATAAAAAAGTAATACTTCCGAATTCCAATATCAAACGCAGTCCACCGATTATAATTAAAAATGAAGCCAGAACAGACATTGCAATAATTGCATTGGTAGGAATATTATTTTTTCTGAAAGAAAGCCATTGAGGAAAGAAACCGTCGTCGGCTACTACTGCCATTTGTCTTGAAGAACCGAATACGGTTCCGCTAATCGCACTACTGGTTGCTAATAACGCCCCGAAAATTACCAGCCACTCTCCTATTTTACCCAATACTTCGCTGGCTCCTGCCGCCAAAGCATATTCCTTATTCTTTATAATTTCCTCTTTCGGCAAAGCAAATAAAGCACCAAATGCTATTACCAAATATATTATGACAACTACAAAAATAGCTCCGTAAATCGCACGTGGTATATTTTTGTCGGGGTTTTTCATTTCATTTACGGCATTTATGACCAACTGAAATCCCTCATAAGCAACAAAAGTAACGGCTGATACAATTAATATATGTATCAATTTCGTATGACCGGCATCTTGCATCATTTGATCAATAAAATCCGAAAAACCGGTTTTACCGTGTTCCATCAATAAAACGGAGATAATAAAAAGAATAATTAATTTGGTATAAACCATCAAATCTTCAATTTTTCCCATTCCTTTGACACTCCATAAATTTATCAACATAAAAATAGCAATGACACCGATAGCCAGAATTTTTCTAATCCAAATATCATCGGCATAACCCGAACTACTGATAGCATAAGATGCAAAAGTATAAGCATATAACGCCAACGTGCTGATATATCCGAAAATAATAATCCAGCCCACAGCAGAAGCCATTATTGGAGAATCGGGATAAGTCCGTTTGACAAAAGAATACGTCGCTCCTTCGTCTTTATAATAAACACCCAATTTCACATAAGAATAAGCCGCCAAAGAAGCAATCAAGGCGCCAATGCCAATTGCGATAGGTGTTAGATTTCCAATCAAGGAAACCGAAATTCCTAAAATTGAAAAAATACCTCCGCCAACCATTCCACCGATGGCAATGGCAATCAGCTCAACCAAGCCCAAACTTTTTCCTCTACTTCTTACATAACTCATAATATCTGTATTTTAAGCAAGCAATATTACAATAAAAATAAAAAAAAACCTAAATTATTCTTTAAAATATATTCCACCTCCGTATTTGAAAAAATCAAAAAATATCGTAACTTGGGAAGCCGAAATTTGGATTTTTAACAAGTAAATTATGAAAAATAACGAAATATATAAACCGCAAAATAAAATCAGAATTGTTACAGCCGCTTCTTTGTTTGACGGACACGATGCCGCCATCAATATTATGCGAAGAATTATTCAAAAAACAGGTGTGGAAGTTATTCACTTGGGACACAATCGAAGTGTAGATGAAATTGTCAATACCGCTATACAAGAAGATGCCAATGCCATAGCAATTACCTCTTATCAAGGGGGACATACCGAGTTTTTGAAATATATGTATGATTTGCTCAAACAAAGAAATTCCGGACATATCAAAATTTTTGCCGGTGGCGGTGGAACGATTTTGCCCGAAGAAATTAAAGAATTGGAAAATTACGGAATTACCAAGATATATTCTCCGGATGACGGAATGAAAATGGGCTTACAAGGAATGATTAATCATTTGGTAGAAAATTCGGATTTTCCTATAGGAAAAGATATAGAAGTCGATAAACCGGAAGACTTGAAAACCAAAGACGACAAAAAACTCGCTCAAACCATTTCCGCTGCTGAAAATTTTCCCGATGAACATACGGATTTATTAAAAAAAATACGAAAAAACGCTCACCAAAACAAAATCCCTATTCTAGGAATTACAGGAACCGGTGGTGCGGGAAAATCCTCATTGGTAGATGAGTTGGTTCGTAGATTTCTAAACAATTTTGACGATAAAAAAATTGCCATTATATCCGTTGATCCTACCAAGAAAAAAACCGGTGGGGCATTATTGGGCGACCGTATCCGAATGAATGCCATCAATAATCCACGGGTATATATGCGCTCTATGGCTACACGAGCCAGCAATGTGTCGCTTTCGCCTTCGGTTCAAGATGCTTTGGATATCGTAAAAAATTCCGACTTCGATTTGATTATCCTTGAAACATCCGGTATTGGTCAATCCGATACCCAAATCGTTGATTTTTCCGATGTTAATCTCTATGTGATGACACCTGAATACGGCGCTGCAACACAATTGGAAAAAATAGATATGTTGGATTATGCCGATTTAATCGCCCTCAATAAATTCGATAAGCGAGGTGCTTTGGATGCTTTGCGTGATGTAAAAAAACAATACCAACGCAATCATAATTTATTCGATAAAGAAATAGACGAAATGCCGGTTTACGGAACTATTGCCTCTCAATTTAATGATCCGGGGGTAAATACTTTATATGAAAAAATCTTAAAAAAACTCAATGAAAAAACAGGAAGTAATTTCCACATTAATCATCAGGATATCGACAAAAACTATGAAAAACAATTTATCATTCCCCCGCAACGGGTAAGATATCTTTCGGAGATTACCGAGACCAATAGAAAATATCACGAATGGGCTAAAAAACAAAGTGAAATTGCCCAACAATTATATAGTATTTACAAAACCATTGAAGCATTAGCCGTTACTCCGAAGCTCAATAAATACGGTCTGGATGAGGAAATTTTGAAAATTTGTCAAAACGATGAAAAGCGCGAAAGCATTAAATTGCTTTTAAAGGAATTTGATAGAATAAAAATGAATTTGCATCCGGAAAATTGGTTAAAAATTCTGGAATGGCCTGAAATCCAAAAAAAATACAAAGACGAAATATACACTTTTAAAGTTCGGGATAAAGAAATAAAAATCAAAACCTACACCGAAACGCTTTCTCACCTGAAAATTCCTAAAATATCGCTTCCGAAATATAAAGCTTGGGGCGATTTGCTTTTATGGATGCTAAAAGAAAATGTGCCGGGAGAATTTCCTTATGCCTCAGGACTTTATCCTTTTAAACGAACCGGCGAAGATCCCACCCGAATGTTTGCCGGTGAAGGAACTCCCGAACGAACCAACAGACGTTTTCATTACGTAAGTCTGGGGATGCCCGCCAAACGACTTTCTACGGCTTTCGATAGTGTTACACTCTACGGAAACGATCCTGACGAAAGACCCGATATCTATGGAAAAATAGGAAATTCCGGCGTATCGGTTTGCTGTTTGGACGATGCCAAAAAATTATATTCGGGTTTTGATTTGAGCAATCCGAAAACTTCCGTTTCTATGACTATCAACGGACCGGCACCAATGATGTTGGCATTTTTTATGAATACCGCCATTGATCAAAATGTGGAAAAATATATCAAAGCCAATGGTCTGGAACATTTGGTCGAACAAAAACTCAAAGAAAAATATGATGATAAAGGTTTGGAACGCCCCAAGTATCAAGGGAAATTACCCGAAGGAAATGACGGATTGGGATTGCTGATGTTGGGAGTTACCGGAGATGAAATTTTGGATAAAGCAACCTACGAAAAAATTAAAAAAGAAACCATAGCACAAGTTCGTGGCACCATACAAGCCGATATTCTAAAAGAAGATCAAGCACAAAATACTTGTATTTTTTCTACCGAATTTTCCTTGCGATTGATGGGAGATATTCAAGAATATTTCATCGAAAATAATGTGCGAAATTTCTATTCGG
>JALSTJ010000055.1 GCA_026983815.1 Flavobacteriales bacterium | reverse complement strand
ATGCAGAAACAAAAAATACAATTGCTTCTGTTACAAGTCCTATCATCAAGAGAACATCACCGGGGATACCCAAAATAGATCGGTGTAATATTTTTCCTAACGCCCCTAAGATTACAATAGAAGCACCCACACTATAAACAAAATGAAAGATTTGTTTAGTTGTAAAAAATGATTTTTTCTTTGCCATAATTAATAATTTTTAAGTTAATTTTTAAGTTGAGTGTTTAATGGTATATATTATTGTTGTCCTTTTCTTGAAATTCTTCTAGCATCTACTCCCATGAAATCCTGTACACATCTAAATCCAATGTAACTTCTTGCCGTGTCGGCATATTCATAAGCTCTGGAATGCACTTGAATAAAATATTTCACATCTTTCCAAGATCCACCTCTGATAATTTTTCTTTTATTGGATCTTTGATGAACATCGGGATTAAATGAAGCTCCGAAATAATAAGAATCGGGATAATATGCTGAGGCTGTCCATTCGGAAACATTTCCAGCCATATTATATAGATTATATGCATTTGGGAAATAAGATTTGGCTTTAGCTGTAAAAACAGAACGGTCAGATCCATAATCACCTCTTAAAGGTTTAAAGTTTGCAAGGAAACAACCTTTTTCATTCATGGTATAAGGTCCTCCCCAAGGGTAATCATTTCCTTCCATTCCTCCACGTGCGGCATATTCCCATTCGGCTTCTGTAGGCAATCTGAAACGATGTAAGGGTTGTCTTTTTTTGGTTCTGAGGAACCAAGTCATTTTTTTTGTTCTGTAATCTGCAAATGCATTGGCTTGATACCAGTTGACACCTACTACGGGATAATCACTATAAGCATCATGCCAAAAATAATCATCATGCATGGGTTCATTGTATGCGTAAGAAAAATCTCTAACCCAAACTGTCGTATCAGGATAAACTTTAATCAAAGTATCTTTGACATGTTTAGACCTTTTTTCTCCTTTTCTGGCAGCTTCTCCTGAATCTACCCATCTGAGTTTATAAATAAATTTATCAACATCAAACATTCTTTCTCCATCTTGAGTTTCTTCTACAGGTAAATACATTGAGTCCATAACTTCTGCATAGTATTCATCCGGAAATTTATTGGTATCAAAAATTAAAGGAACTTTCCAATTGAGAATTTTTCCGGCATTTTCATCATCTGGATTACCCAAACTACCATAAGTATTCATCATATATTTATTATATGCATTTTTCACGGTGTCCCATGTTTTAAACATATATTTTCCAATACCTTTTTTAGGACTGGCATCCATTTCTTCAGCTAATGTAGCCAATCTGTAACGAATAATCGAATCTCTAACATAATTTACAAATTCTCGATATTCGGCATTGGTAATTTCTGTTTCATCCATATAGAAAGAGCGAACCGTTACAGTTTTTGTTGGTGCATTAATACTGTATGCCTTATCTTCATTTTGTTTTCCCATAATGAATGCTCCTCCAGGAATGAGACTCATTCCATAGGGCTTGTAAGGGTGCCAAGTATGACCTTTTACACCTACAACTTCTCCTCTTTGGTAATTATTTCCACAACTTGTAATTAATAATGTTAATACGATGGAAAATGCCATTAATTTTTTCATAGATTCTCTTGTTTAATCTTAATCCTTAAATTTTTTTTCAGCTCACAAATATATAAATAATTTTTAATATGCAAATATTTTTATTTTTTTTGGCTTTTAAAATGATAATTATTAATATATTTTTGACTATACATATTTATTGAGTATTTTTTAACAAATGTTATAATAATATTTTTTTTATTACTTTCTAAAGTGTATTTTTTTCAATCAATCTGATTAATCGTTTAGATAATCTTTTATTTATCGCTTCATTATAATCTTCTAACGAACAAGCAAAAATTTTATTGTTGAGGTTTAAATTTTTAAACTCAACCCACCAACGTTCTGTATTTTCATCTTTATAAAAGATTAAATCTACAAGTTCTAAATTTACATAAAATTTTAGTAAATTTTCCTTGTTTTGTTCATTATTTTGAAAAAATTTATTTTTTCCTTCAATAAAATACCATAATATTTGTGCCGATAAGTTGGCTCCTAACTCATTTTTATCATAAAAAGGATTCATTTCAAATATTCCAAAAATTTTATTTTTGTCTGATAAACCACTTAATCTGGCTATTTTACAAATATCTAACCCATTGAATCCATTTGGTCTACTAATTTTTTGTGCAGGAAAATATGAATTTTCCAAGCTATTTACATCAATTGATATAATATGAGAATCTCTGAGTTCCGGTTCAATATAATTTATATTGTTCTTCAATTCTCGTAGAAAATAACTATCAATATATAATTTATTTAGATAGTTTAAAGTATCCTGGCTATTATAATAAGTCTGAAGTCCTAATAAAGATATATTATTTAATGTAATTTTGGCATCTCCCAATATATAATTCAAATAATTTTTATGATTCAAATTTAATTCCGGATTCACTATATCTTGGGTTAGGTCTATTTCGGAATCTATAATAGAAATATTTTGATAAGATTGAATGGTTTGAATGCTTTTGGATATTATATAAAGGTGTTTTTGACTTCCGCCTAAGAGTATAATTTTTTTGTTATTGAATAATAACTCTTCAAAAATGTTTTGCAAGGCAGTTTCATCAACAGTATTTATATTTCCTAAATCAGATATTTTGATTGACCACTCTCCGGCATATAATTTATAAAAGTTTTTTCTAATGGCATCCGGTGCATGTTCACTTCCTTCATTTTCTTCATCGGAACTTTTGATTCCGAAGATAACAATATCCGAATTTTTCCAATTTGGAAATTCCTGATTTTTATATATTGAAATATAATCCGGCAATCTTCCGTAATATACTTCCCAATCCAAGTCAATCGTTGAAAATAAGGATTTCATTATTTAATATTCAGATTTTTTTTAGCTATATCTAAAGTAATACTATCTGGTTCTGTTCCTTTAGGTAGCATAATCTTTTTCTTTCCTTTAACAATATATAATCTGCCCCATCGACCTTTTTGAATACTTATTCCTTCCTCATCCCAAACTTTTACCATTTTATCTTTTTCTTTTTGGATTTTGTTTTTGATAAGAAATTCTATGTCTTTGGAACTGAGATTATCAAAATCAAATTTTTTGGATACATTGATAAACATGTTATTCCATTTGATAAAAGGTCCAAATCGACCTTTTCCTTTATAAACCGGCTTTTCTTCATAATAAGCAATAGGTTCATCGGCTTTTAGTTTCTGCTCAATTAACCGGATTGCTTCATCCAAAGAAATATGTATGGGATTGATATTTTTAGGAATAGAAACAAATTTTCCATCATATATAATGTATGGACCATATCTTCCGGTAGCAATTACTACATCTTTTTCCTTGTATTTTCCAATATTTTTCGGAAACTGAAACATGGATAATGCATCTTCCAAGCCAAGATCATTGATACTGATTCCTTTGGGAGCGCTTGCAAATAAAGGTTTCTCTTCTTCATTAGATTCACCTATTTGAACCAATGGTCCATATTGTCCAATCTTTACATAAACATTTTTACCGGTTTTGGGATCTTTTCCAAGTAATCTTTCTCCTCTTGAGCGTCCGGCATTTTTTTCAACTTCAGTAACTATAGGATGAAATTTTGTATAAAATTCTTTTAGAGTATTTTTCCATGGTTTTAATCCTTCGGCAATTTTATCCAATTCTTCTTCAACACCTGCAGTAAAATTATAGTCTACAATATTTTCAAAATGTTGGGTAAGAAAATCATTAACAACAATTCCTATATCGGTAGGAACCAATTTATTTTTTTCTTGACCATATTTTTCATTTTCTGTTTTTTCGGATAAAACTCCGTTTTCCAATATCCATTTTTTTATTTTACGTTCTTTTGCTTCAATATTTTTCTTTTCGACATAACCTCTTTTTTGTATGGTTGAAATAATGGGTGCATATGTGGAAGGTCTTCCGATACCGAGTTCTTCCATCTTTTTTACGAGTGCAGCTTCATTATAACGTGCCGGTGGACGTGAAAATTTTTGTTTTACTTCTATATAATTTGCTTTTAGCGTTTCTCCTTTCTCTAATTGTGGAAGTTGTCCTTCAATATTTGCCTCTTCTTCATTATTTTTTTCTTTGGTTTCTTGATAGAGTTTAATATAACCGTCAAACACAATGACTTCTCCTTTGGCTATAAATAATCTGTTATTTTTATTATTTTCTATTTTGATATTGGTTCTGTCAATCTTGGCATCGGCCATTTGCGAAGCCAGAGCTCTTTTCCAGATTAATTGATATAATCTATTAGAGTCAAAATCCATATCAATATTTTCTCTAGAGGCGTCTGTAGGTCTGATAGCTTCGTGAGCTTCTTGTGCTCCTTTGGATTTGGTTTTGTAATTTCTGGGTTTGCTATAGTTTTTGCCGAAAGTTTCTTCAATTTTTTGTTGAATTTGCTTCTTGGCTTCATTGGATAGATTGACACTATCGGTTCTCATATAAGTAATAAAACCATTTTCGTATAATCTTTGTGCCAACATCATGGTTTTTGAAACTCCAAATCCTAATTTTCTTGCTGCTTCCTGTTGCAAAGTAGAAGTAGTGAAAGGAGGAGGAGGAGTTTTTTTCCCAGCTTTCTTGGTTATTTCCGCTACTTTGAATTGTGCATCTTTTACTTCATTTAAGAATTTCTCAACCTCGTTTTCTTTTCCAAAATCTTTATCCAAAGTAGCTGTAAATTGGTGCTGGTTTAAGTTTTCAAAACCTCCGATTACCTTATAACTTTGCTCAAATTGATGGTTTCTTATTTCATTCTCTCGATCAACAATTAGTCGAACAGCAACGGACTGCACTCTTCCGGCAGACAATCCTCTTTTTACTTTTTTCCATAAAACTGGTGATAACTCATATCCAACCAACCGATCTAATAACCTTCTGGCTTGTTGTGCATTAACCAAATCATAATTAATTTCTCGTGGGTTTTCTATAGCTTTTTTAATAGCTGATTTGGTTATTTCATGAAAAACAATTCTTTTGGTATTTTTATCATTGAGTTTTAGTTGGTTTTTCAAATGCCAAGCAATAGCTTCTCCCTCTCGGTCTTCATCACTTGCCAACAAGATTTCATCCGATTTTTTTGTGAGTTGTTTAAGTTTTTTGATAATATTTTTTTTATCATCCGAAACGATGTATTTTGGTGTAAAAGTGTCAAGGTCAATTCCGATTTCTTTTGCGGGTAAATCGGCAATATGTCCATAGCTTGATTCCACTTCATAATCTTTGCCTAAAAATTTTTTTATTGTTTTTGCTTTTGCGGGTGACTCTACGATGACTAACTTTTTTCCCATAAAAATATTTTTTTGCAAATGTAATGCTTTTTTTAATATAGAATAAAAAATAAAAAGCCGGCATTAGCCGGCTCCAGTAAAATTTTAAAATTATTATTGTTAATTTGTAGGTCTTCTAAAGCTTTTTTTAATGGTTTTGGTTCCAACTCTGGACATGGCGCATCTAAAACCAATATCATTTCTTGAAAGATATTGTGGATAGAAACGTCTTTGAGCGGGATCTAACCAATAAGCTCTATCTCTCCATGAACCTCCTTTGATAACTCTTACTTGATCATCAATTAATGAGGTTCTGGAATTGGATTTGTCAAATTCCTTAACAAGAGCGGTAGAATCTTTATAGATTTTATGAATAGGAGCATTATACATTCTCATATTATCATTCAAATCTTCTTTTTCTTTCATATAATATCTTGAAGATTCAATATCGCCATCTCTATAATTTCTATTGTCTGCTTTTGTAAAATTTTGACGTAAATATAATTCATTGTCATCAACTAATTTTTTAGCAGGTGAACCGGGCATTTGTGTTGCAATAATTTTGCCATTTGGTAATGTATCCAAAGGAATTGAATCAGGTGTAATAACGATCAATTTCCCATTTTCATCAAATGCTTGTTTGGTATAAACATTTCCACGATAATAGTTAAAATCATTGGCATCATCATCAATAATTTGACGATAAATATCAGCAACCCATTCATTTACGTTCCCTGCCATATCATATAATCCTAAATCATTTGGGGGATAAGATTTGACGGGTGCAGTGATATCAGCACCATCATCTGACCAACCGGCTAATCCATCATAATTTCCATCATCGATTTTAAAGTTTGCCAATTCTTTCCCTTGATTTTTTCCTGGTTTAAAAGTTCGAGTATAATATCCTTTCCATGGATAAACTTTTCTTCCTTTTAAAGTATTGTATTCTCGAATACCAATTTCGGCTTTAGCTGCATATTCCCATTCAATCTCTGTTGGTAAACGGTAAGCAGGCATGATTAAACCCGAAGTTCTGTTCACTACATTTAAACCTGTATCTTTTTTACTTCTTTTTTTGCTTCTGTAGTATAAATCTGTATCTCCACCTAATGCCATTTCGGGTGCATCTAGATAGGTCTGGGTACTGAATATTGTTTCAATTGTAGGATTTTCAATAACTTCTTTGCTTAATTTTCCGGAACGATATAAAATATATTCATTTACACGGTCGGTTCTCCAGTTACAATATTGTACAGCTTGAACCCAATTAACCCCAACAACTGGATATAAAGCATAAGCCGGATGTCTCAAATAATTATTTACCAAATCTTCATTAAAACCGAGGGGAGTTCTCCAAACTAATGTATCAGGTAAAGCTCCTTGATAGATTTTTCCATACTCTTCATCAGCAGGAAAAACTTTTTTCAACCAATCTAAGTATTCGAGATACATTAAATTAGTAACTTCGGTTTCATCCATGTAAAACGAACGAACATGTTGCTGATTGGGTGTATTGTTCCAATCGTGCAATACGTCATCTTGAACTTCACCAAAAGTAAAAGTACCTCCTTCAACGAAGACTAAACCGGGACCCGTAATTTGATTTTTAAATCTGGGGTCAAATTTAAATCCTTCTTTTCCATTCAATGCTTTTCCGGTTCCTCTGGAACGTTTAAAGTCGTTGCTTTGTGAACTACAACCGGTCATCATCAATCCGACCCATGTGATAGCGAAAAAGCCAAGTAAAAATTTTTGTTTCATAATTCTTATGTTCTTGATTTTTGATTTAATTTTTGAACAATTCAACTGCAAATATACTATTAATTTTATTTGTTGCAAATATTATAACTTTTTTTTTGTCATTTTAGTATACATTTTTAACCTAATTTTTCTTTTTGTTCTTTTGTTTTTTCTGTATTTTCAATAAAATTTCCTTTTTCATCAAATTGTTTTAAAAATTCTTCATCTTCAGGATATATTTTTACTTTATTGGCAAAGGCATATTTATTTTTTATTTCTTTACTATATAAAAATGAAAAAAATAATCCGCTGATAAATCCCGACAGATGTCCTTCCCAAGACATATTTTTAATGATTGGAAACATCAGCCAAATAATACTGCCATACAAAAATACCACAATTAAAGACACAGCCATCAAGCGATAATATTTGCTGAATATACCTGAGAAAAATAAAAATGAAAATAACATAAAATTAATTCCGCTGATTCCGATATGATATGCTTCACGTCCAATCAACCAAGTAAGAATACCTGTTATGAAGCTGCCTATTAACAAAATTTTCCATGCATATTTTTTGTAGTGGTAAAACAAAAAAGCGGACAATACAAAAAAAGCTACAATATTATTTAACAGATGCTTGATGTCGGAATGAATGAAATTCCAAAGTAAAATTCCTCTTAATCCTTTTATTTTATGGGGATAGATTCCGTATTTGGCAAAATTCAGATGAAAAGCGCGTTCCATGGTAAAACTTATGACTAGTAGGCAAATAATCAAAAGTGGATAATAAATAAAATAGGGAATTTTTATATTTTTTTTCATTCAAAAGTTTTGTGTAAAAATATTAAATTTATCTTTGTATTTATAAATTAATGTAAAGATGCAAAATATTCCTCTTGCAGAGCGGGTTCGTCCTACAGATTTAAAAAGTTTTGTTGGTCAAGAACATTTAATCGGTAAAAATGCATTATTGACCAAACAATTGCAAAGCGGAATGCTTTCATCTTTGATATTTTGGGGACCACCGGGGACAGGTAAAACCACATTAGCCAATATTTTAGCCAAAGAAACTGCAAGACCTTTTTATAAATTAAGTGCTATCAACTCCGGAGTGAAAGATATCAGAGCGATATTGGACAAAGTTAAAAATTCGGGAGGTTTATTTTCGACTTCAACTCCTATTTTATTTATTGATGAAATTCATCGTTTTAACAAATCCCAACAAGATTCGCTTTTGGAAGCTGTAGAAAAAGCATGGATAATTCTGATTGGCGCCACTACTGAAAATCCTAGTTTCGAGGTTAATAACGCTCTTTTATCTCGTTGTCAAGTTTTAAAATTGAAACCTTTGGATGAAAAATCTTTGTTTAAGATTTTGACCCAAGCCATCAAAAAAGATACATTTCTTAAAAATAAAAAGATAGAACTTTCTGAAACAGGAGCTTTACTTAATCTTTCGGGAGGTGATGCCAGAAAAATGTTGAATATTTTTGAACAAGCGGTTCTTTTTTCGGATGAAGATCCAATTGTTATTACGGACCAATTGGTTAAAAAAAGTATTGAACATATCGCTTTTCTTTATGATAAAAAAGGGGATATGCATTATGATATTGTTTCGGCTTTTATCAAATCTGTCAGAGGCAGTGATCCCAATGCTGCTGTTTATTGGTTGGCACGAATGATTGAAGGGGGAGAAGATCCGATTTTTATTGCACGTAGATTAATTATTTTGGCTTCGGAAGATATTGGACTTGCCAATCCAAATGCACTGCTGATTGCCAATGCAGCTTTTGATGCCGTTAACAAAATCGGTTGGCCAGAGGCACGTATTATCTTGGCGGAAGCCACCATTTATTTAGCGACATCTCCCAAAAGCAATTCTGCTTATCAAGCTATTAATCAGGCACAAAAATTAGTCAAAGAAACCGGAAACTTACCTGTGCCTTTAAGTATTAGAAATGCACCGACACAATTGATGAAAAAGCAGGGGTATGGCAAGGGTTATCAATATGCCCATAATTTTGAGGGGAATTTTGTCAAAATGGAGTTTTTGCCTGATGAAATTTCAGGAAAATCTTTATATCAACCCGGAAAAAATTCTAAAGAAGAAAAAATTCGTCAAAGTTTGCATGAAAAATGGAAAGATAAGTATGGATTTTAGTCAGCTTGAAAAATAAAAACTGTTGGTTTTTTATGTAAGTCCGGTTTGTTTTTTTGCCATTGCCTTACTCTGTATGTTTTAATAAATTCAGTAGGCAATGTAATATCTCGGGCTATGCATAAAAATGTATCCGGATTTAATGTTTTAAGTAATAAATCCAAAAGTTTGGGATTTCGATAAGGGGTTTCTATAAATAAATGAGAACTACCTTCTTGAAATGAACGTTTTTCCAAAAATTTGACTTTCTTTTTGAGAGCAACATTTTCTTTAGGGAGATATCCGTGAAAACAGAAATTTTGTCCATTTAATCCCGATGCCATCAGTGCCAACAGCAATGAAGAAGGTCCGGTTAGCGGTTTTACTTCCACTTGATTTTTATGTGCCCATTTCACCGCCAATGAGCCAGGATCTGCGATAGCCGGCAATCCTGCTTCGGATAGCAAACCCATATTTTGACCGGAAAGGAGTTTTTGCATAAATTCATCGATGCCTAAATCTTTTTGATGTTTGTTCAACTGATAAATTTTCAATTTGCTTTGATTTTTATCTGGACAAATAATTTTGATGAATTTTCTGGCACTTTTTTGGTTTTCAACAATATAATAATCTGTGTTACAAATAGTTTCTTTGATTATAGGAGGAAATATTTCTGTCAAATTATTACTTCCCAAGGTGGTAGGTATCAAAAAGAGTTTTCCTTTATTCATCTTGATATTTTTTTGCAATTGCATCGGTAGCTTGCTCTAACATTTGATACAGGAGTTCCGCAGCATGCAAGTCTTTTTGATAGGTGTCGGGAACATCCAAATTTTCTCCAGGAAAAATCTCATTTAAAATAAAATCCACTTTTGATAAATCTTGTTTATTACGGGCTTTTTGTTGGATAAGTTGCCAATTGAAATTGTCCATAATATATATTTTATCAAATTTATCAAAATCATTTATTGAGAAATGTCTTGCCCGTAATCCATCGATATTTAGTCCATGTTTTTTTGCAATTTCTCTGGAAGTTCTACAAGGAGCTTCACCAATATGCCAGTGGTCTAAGCCGGCAGAATCGACGGTAACTTTACCGGAATTTATTTTACTTCTCAATAATCCTTCTGCTAATGGAGAACGACAGATGTTTCCCAAGCAGACCATAAGTATTTTTTTTGGTTCTTTCATATTTGGCAGATTGATATTTTTTTGCAAAAATAAGGAATATCGATAAGTCTGTGATATAGAATTCTAATAAAAAAATTATAAAGAAAATTGTGATTCCAAATCTTTGTAAAATCTAGAAAAATCTTTATCGATTTCTACGAGCCCTTCAATAGTTTTGCAAGCATGTAAAACAGTAGCATGGTTTCGTTTTCCGATATATTTTCCTATTTCAGCGTAGGGTTTATTGGTAATTTTTTTTGCAAAATACATGGCAAATTGTCTGGCTTGCACAATTTCTCTTTTGCGTGATTTGGATTGGATATCATCGATGTTGACATTGAAATAATTGGAAATAACTTCTTGAATCATATCGATTGAGTATACTTTTTTGGTATGTTTGACATATTTTTGAAGAATTTCTTTGGCCAATTCCAAATTGATTTCTTTATGATCAAAAGAAGCATGTGCAATCAAAGAAATAATTACTCCTTCGAGTTCCCTGATATTGGTTTTGATATTTTTTGCTATAAATTCAATGATTTCAGGTGGTAAGCTTACTCCATCGTTAAATAATCTCTGCTCGATTATTTTTTTTCGGGTTTGGTAATCCGGCTTTTGTAATTCGGCGGATAATCCCCATTTGAATCTGGAAAGTAAGCGTTGTTCCACATCCTGCATATCAACCGGTGTTCTGTCAGCTGAAAGAATGATTTGTTTTTTGTTTTGGTGTAAATGATTGAATATCTGAAAAAATACTTCTTGAGAACCTGGTTTTCCCGAAAGAAATTGGATGTCATCTACAATCAAAACATCTATCATTTGATAAAAATGAATAAAATCATTGCGGTTGTTTCGGTGAACCGATGTGGTAAATTGTTGAACAAATCTTTCGGTGGAAACATACAAAACCGTTTTTTCGGGGAAACGTCTTTTTACTTCCACTCCTACAGCATTGATTAAGTGGGTTTTTCCCAATCCTACATCGCCATAAATAAATAAAGGGTTGAATGAAGTTCCTCCAGGTTTTCTCGAAACTGCCATGGCTGCATTTTTTGCCAATCTGTTGGAGCTTCCTTCTACAAAATTATCAAAGGTATAATTGGGGTTTAATTGAGAATCTATATGATTTTTCTTTAAACCGGGCAAAGCAAAGGGATTTTTTATTTCCGGGATAAATTTATTGGTGCTTTTTTGATTCCGAGTATCAATTTTGGGTTTATTGGTGCTGGGGACATCAACCAAATGCCCATTTCCGGAATTTTTTTTCTGACTTAATTTAATACTGTAAATCAGTTTGGCATCTTTACCTAAATTCTTGTTTAAAGCTATTTTTAATAATTGAAGATAATTTTCTTCAATCCATTCATAATAAAATTTACTAGGAACCTGAATCTTTAAAGTGTTGCCTTTTAGGGCAATAGGAACCAATGGTTTGAACCAAGTATTGAATGCATCTTCATCAATATTATCTTTGATAAATGCAAGACAATTATTCCACAAGTTAATTACTTGATTCATAGAGAGTTGTTTGGTTTTTAAGTTTAAAATGAATGATTTGTTGCTGTAAATCTACTTGCAAATTTCAGACAAAATTTTGAATAAAAAAAATCTTTTTTTGTTCATTTTTTTACAAATTTTTTGGCTGCTTGTTTAAACATTTGTAAAGACGAGTTTAATAAAACTTTTTTATATGTTCTTGTAATTGTTATAAAAAAAAATTATAATTAGCAAATATTTTTAAGATATCTTATTGAATTGCCAAAATGATTAAAAAATATATTAAATTTGCACAAGAATTTTACATTAAATTTACATTATTTCAATGAAAAAAAAATTGGATTTTTCACTTAGAACCCGATATGCCGAAACCGATCAAATGGGGTATATTCATCATAGCATCTATCCACAATATTTTGAAGTAGCCCGTATTGAATTTATGAAAACAATTGGTATCTCCTATAAAAAAATGGAGGAAGAGGGAATAATATTGCCGGTTTTTACGATGAATATAAAATATTTAATCCCTTTGACTTTTGATGAACTTATCACTATTAGAACTTCGGTAAAATATTTAAAAGGTGTACGTTTGAGTTTTGTTTATGAAATTTATAATCAGAATAATCAAAAATCTACTGAAGCCGAAGTGGTATTGATTTTTGCAGGTTCCAATGGTAAACCCATAAAACCTCCGATTCATTATGTGGAAAAATTGAATCAATTAATTTAACAATAGATTATGAATAGAACCAAACTTAGCGTAAATATTAATAAAATTGCCACTTTGAGAAATGCTCGTGGAGGAAATTTTCCCAATGTAATTCATTTTGCAAAATTGGCGCAAGAATATGGTGCTGATGGAATTACAATTCATCCTAGACCTGATGAACGTCATATAAGATATCAAGATGCCAGAGCGCTTCGTGAGATTGTAAAAACTGAATTTAATATTGAAGGAAATCCTATTTCAAAATTTATAGATTTAGTTTTGGAAGTGAAACCCGAGCAAGTAACTTTGGTTCCGGATGATCCCTATCAGATAACTTCAGATCATGGTTGGGATACCATAAAATATCAAAAAGACTTGCAAAGAATTATCCAAAAATTCAAAACTGCAGGTATCAGAACTTCTATATTTGTAGATCCGGTTGAAGATATGGTAAAAGCGGCTATTGATACCGGAACTGATAGAATAGAATTATATACAGAGTCTTATGCCAAAAATTATCAGGCAAATCCGCAGGATGCTGTTAAAGATTTTAGAAAAAGTGCCATTTTGGCTCATGAATTAGGGCTAGGTATCAATGCCGGTCACGATTTAAATTTGGAAAACATCAAATTTTTCAAACAAAATGTTCCTTATCTGGACGAAGTTTCCATTGGACACGCTTTGATTGTAGAATCATTGATATACGGTATGCAAAATGTTATTGCCATGTATCAAGAAAAACTAAAATAATCATGGGAAAATCTCCCGTTTTACATTCAAAAATAATTGGCAAAGGACAAGCTTTATTTATCTTGCACGGATTACTGGGAATGGGAGATAATTGGATAACTCTAGCTCGAAAATATGCAAATGAAGGTTTTCAAGTTCATTTAATAGACCAAAGAAATCATGGAAAAAGTTTTCATGATGATGAGATGAATTATGAAGAAATGTCTCTTGATTTAAAAAATTATGCTGATTATTATCAATTAACAAATTTTGATTTAATTGGACATTCTATGGGCGGAAAAACAGCTATGTATTTTGCTATAAATTATCCCGAAATGATAAATAAGCTTATAATTGTTGATATTGCCCCCAAATATTATCCCCCACATCATCATTTTATTTTTGAAGCAATACATTCGGTAGATTTGAATACTACCGATAGACGAAAAATTGAAAACAGCTTGATAAACAAGCTTCAGAATAAGGCCATTGCCGCATTTCTAGCAAAAAATATTAAGCGTAATAAAGACGGAACTTTTCAATGGAAAGCGAATATTTCTGTTTTAGAAGAGAATTTAGATACTTTGGGAGAATCACTTCCACCTTTGTCTGTTTATAAAAAACCGGTATTGTTTATCCAAGGAGAGAAATCACCATATATACAAAAATCTGATTATAAGTTGATTAAAGCACATTTTCCCGAAGCAAAAATAGTTTTGATTCCTAATAGCGGACATTGGGTTCATGCCGAACAACCCACTTTGTTTTTTAATAAAACCTTGGATTTTTTAAAGAATATAGATTGATATAGATATAAATCTGATAAAAAATACTCAAAAATTTACAAAAACTTTGTATATTTAACCAAAAAATATTTAACTATGAGAAAACTACTATTAACAAGTATGATGATGCTCAGTTTATCCTTGACTTTTGCCGGAGGATATCGGGTAGCATTGCAAGGACAAAGAATGCTCGGAATGGCACATGCAGGATTGTCGGTGTTTGAAAATCCCGAAACTGCATTTTTTAACCCCGCGGGTATTTCGTTTTTAAAAGACAAATTTGCCATTTCTTTTGGAGCCAGCGGAATTTTATCAAATATAAAATTTCAGAATGAACTTTACAATTGGAAAGCACAAACCGATAATCCGTTGGGGACTCCTTTTTATCTTTATGCGACCTATCAAGCTGATGATCACGTATCTGTGGGATTAGCCATTTATACACCTTTTGGTAGTTCTGCCGTTTGGAATCAATGGCAAGGTTCGCAAGTGGTTCGTTCCATTTCCATGAAGGTGATTTATGTGCAACCTTCTATGGCTTACAAATTCTCGGATATGTTCAGTGTATCCGCTTCTTTGATTATGGCTTATGGAAATATTTCCTACAGCAAAGATATCAATCGGTATTTGACTGGTGATAATGGAGAAAAAACCTATGCAGCATTAGAATCCGGATGGATTAATAATGCAGGGTATGCCTTGAGTTTGGCTTTTAGACCTTCGGATAAAGTTTCTATGGGATTGAATTATCGTTCCAAAATTGTCTTAAACGCCAAACATGGCTTGGCTAAATTTCATAATGTTCCTACCATTTTATCCGATCGTTTAACCACAACTGCATTTTCTGCAAAATTGCCTATGCCTGCAGAATTGGGTATTGGAATTTCAGTTAAACCTAATGACAAACTTCTTTTGGCTTTTGATTATAATTATACTTTTTGGAGCGCTTATCAAAAATTACAAATCGATTTTAAAAATGGTTTACCTTCCAGTGTAAATGATAAAAATTGGAAAAATACCAATACATTTAGATTGGGAGCAGAATATCACGTTACCGATAACATAGCCGTAAGAGCTGGATATTATTATGATGGGTCTCCCATTCCTCAAGAAAGATTCTCACCGGAAACTCCCAGTATGGATTCCAATAATTATACCTTTGGTTTAGGTTATAATATGAACAAATTGTCAATTGATTTTTCAATTTTATATCATCAAGCCAAAGAAAGAACAGATTATACTTGGGTTAATGGTGAGGGTAGTGCATATAGATTTGGAGGAACTTATGTGATGAATGCTATTATTCCCGGTATTGGCGTAACTTATAAAATAAACTAAAAAGAAAATTTAGAAATTATGAAAAAATATATTTATACATTATTATTAATCACGGGTTTGATTTTTACTTCCTGTGAACCGGAGTTTACCAATCCGATTGGTGATGATACGTATTCCTCAGGTGATGCTGATTTTAGTAATTATGTTGCTGTTGGAAATTCATTAACAGCAGGTTATACAAATGGAACCCTTTATAAGTCGGGACAAAGCATGTCTTTTCCGAAAATTTTATCTGAGCAAATGAAATTAGCCGGTGGAGGTGATTTCACTCAACCCTATTTGGATGATGATACCCATGATGTAGGAGGGTTAACATTACTGGGAAATACAATTCTTAATCCAAAGTTAATTATCAATGCTTCACAGGGAACTGTTGAACCCATCAATCAAATGCCAACAATAGAAGTTTCCAATATTCATCCCGGCCCTTATAATAATATGGGTGTTCCCGGAGCAAAGATCTATCATTTAGTTGCTCCCGGATATGGAGATTTAGCCAATATTGCTTTGGGAAAAGCAAATCCTTATTATGTGCGAATGGCTTCTTCTACTACTGCAACAGTTATTCAAGATGCTGCTTCACAAAACCCTACTTTTTTTACACTTTGGATTGGAAATAACGATGTGTTGTCTTATGCAACTTCAGGTGGAACCGGAACCGACCAAACGGGAAATCAAAATCTTAACACTTACGGACCTAATGATATCACGGATCCGGGAGTTTTCAGTTATTTATATCAACAATTTTTAGATGCTTTAACTGCAAATGGAGCAAAAGGCATAGTTGCAACCATTCCCGATGTTGCATCAGTTCCTTTTTTCACCACAATTCCTTACAATCCAATTCCTTTAGATGACCAAAATGTTGTGGATGCTTTAAATAATGCTTATGCTAATTACAATGCTGGTATTCAGCTTGCTTTATCCAATGGATTGATTGATCAGGATGAAGCTGATGCCAGAACTATTTCTTTTGATATGGGAGCCAATCCTATGGTAATGGAAGATGAATATCTAACAGATTTATCTGGTTTGGGTTTACCTTCTCTTAGACAAACAACGGATGAGGACTTAATCGTTCTGACTGCTAAATCTATCATAGGAACATCTGATCCTAATAACCCTCAGTTGATCAATGGATTAACCATTCCTTTGGCGGATAAATGGGTGTTGAGTAAAAATGAAATTGAAACTGTCAGAGCCGCTACATCTGCTTATAATGCAAGCATTACAAGTTTAGCCGACTCCAAAAATTTGGCAGTTGCCGATATGGCTGCCGTTATGCAAAAATT
>JALSTJ010000054.1 GCA_026983815.1 Flavobacteriales bacterium | reverse complement strand
CCCAAACTTACATAACCTAAACCTACATCTTGTAAAGGTTTAAGTTTTTCTACAATCTTGTCTTGTTTATGATTTTTGAAAAAAGCAATAGCTTCGTCCACAGACATTTCCAAAATATCCGATATGTTTTTGCCTTGAAATTCTACTTCCAATATTTCATCCTTAAACCGTTTCCCGTTACAAACTTCACAAGTTAAATGAACATCAGCCATAAATTGCATTTCAATGGTAATTACCCCTTCGCCTTTACAAGTTTCACAGCGACCGCCCTCTACATTAAAACTGAAATGTTTGGCTTGAAATTTTCTTATCTTGGATAGTTTTTGTTGGGCAAACAATTGACGAATATCATCATACGCTTTTATATAAGTAACCGGATTGGACCGGCTACTTCTACCAATAGGATTTTGATCGATGTATTCTATATTTTGAATTTGTTTTATCGCTCCTTTAAGGTCAGTATATTCTCCTGCTTTCGGACCATAATCAAAAAGCTTTTTATGTAAGGCGGGAAAAATGATGTCTCCGGTTAATGTGCTTTTTCCACTACCGGAAACTCCTGTAATTACGGTCAAAGTATGTAAGGGAAATTTAATATCTATATTTTTTAAATTATGTTCACGTGCGCCTTTGACTTCGATAAAATCTTTACTTTTTCTACGAATTTTCGGGACTTCAATGCTTTGTATTCCATTGAGATATTGAGCCGTTAATGAATTACTTTTCAATATGTTTTTTAAATTACCTTGGGCAACAATTTCTCCCCCGAATATTCCGGCTTCGGGTCCCATATCTATAATTTCGTCGGCGGCATTCATAATGTCTTCATCGTGTTCTACCACAACTACCGTATTGCCCAAATCCCGAAGGTTTTTTAATACTTTGATTAATTTTTCGGTGTCTTTGGGATGCAAACCGATACTTGGCTCATCCAAAACATAAATAGAACCTACCAAACTACTACCCAAGGAGGTGGATAAATTGATACGTTGGGTTTCTCCTCCGGATAAAGTATTGGACGCACGATTTAAAGTCAAATATCCCAAACCCACATTCATCATAAAATCCAATCGGCTATTGATTTCGTAAAGAATTCGTTTGGCAATTTGTCGTTCTGTGGACGATAGTTTTAATGTTTTAAAAAAATCTTTTAATCTTTCAATGGGTAAATCTACCAACTCACCTATATTTTTTCCTCCGACTTGCACATAAAAGGCTTCTTTTCTTAAACGCTTGCCTTGACAAGACGGGCAAGTGGTTTTCCCTCGATAGCGGGCAAGTAATACCCTGTTTTGGATTTTATAACTTTTGCTTTCAATTTCTTGAAAAAAATCGTTAATTCCTACAAAATACGGATTTCCTTCCCAAACCAATTTTTTTTGTTGTTCCGTAAGTTGATGCCAGGGGGTGTGAATGGGAAAATCAAATTTATGAGCATTTTTTATCAATAAATCTTTATAATAACTCAAACTGTTTCCTTTCCAACAGGCAATAGCTCCTTCATAAATCGATAAGCCGGTATTCGGAATAACCTTGTTTGGATCTATTCCCAAGATACTTCCGAAACCATCGCATTTTGGACAGGCGCCATAAGGAGTGTTAAAACTAAAAAGATGTATATCGGGTTCGGGAAATTCCATTCCGTCCAAAGCAAATTTCGTAGAAAAAAGATGTTTTTCGTAGGTTTCCCAATTGGTAAGAATCAATTCGCCGTGTCCCTCAAAAAAAGCTTTTTGTATGGAATCTGCCAGTCGGTTTAAATAGTCTTTATCGTTTTGAATTTGTATTCTATCGATGACCAATTCAATATGTTCGTCTAACTTTTTTTTATGAAGTTCTTCGCTGATTTTAATCAGTTCGTTATTGATTTTTAAGCGGTTATATCCTTGTTGTTCTAATATTCTCAAAACCGTTTTCATATCTTTTCCTCCCAAGTTTTTGAGAGAGACCGAAAGTATCCAACGACTTTTTTCTTTCTGTTGTTGCAGAAAATCCAAAACATCTTCCACCCGGTGTTTTTTAACAATTTGACCCGAAACTGGCGACATGGTTTTACCAATTCGGGCAAATAATAATTTTAGATAATCATAAATTTCGGTAGCTGTTCCAACGGTTGAGCGGGGATTGGAAGTATTAACCTTTTGTTTGATTGCAATTGCCGGAGCAATTCCTTTGATGTTTTTTACTTTGGGTTTTTGTATTTTACCTAAAAATTGTCGGGCATAAGATGATAAACTTTCAATATAACGGCGTTGCCCTTCGGCATAAAGCGTATCATAAGCCAAACTGGATTTTCCGCTTCCGGAAACACCCGTTATGACT
>JALSTJ010000053.1 GCA_026983815.1 Flavobacteriales bacterium | reverse complement strand
AGAAGGAGGAGACTTATTTGTTATTCGTTTGGGAGCTTTGTTGCATGATATTGCCGATGCAAAATTTCATAAGGGTGATGAAAATATCGGACCTAAAATCGCACAAAATTTTTTGAAAGAACAAAAAGTAGAAGATGAGAGTATCGAGCAAGTGATTCAAATTATCAAAAATATTTCTTTTAAAAACTCTTTGGATGATAAAACCAAATATTATAGTAAAGAATTGGCAATTGTTCAAGATGCCGACCGGCTGGATGCAATTGGTGCCATTGGAATCGGAAGGGCTTTTGTTTATGGAGGTTACAAAGGGAATGCTATGTATGAGCCGGATTTAAAACCTACTGAAAATTTAGATAAAAATACTTATAAAAAAGGTAAAACTCCCACAATTAACCATTTCTATGAAAAACTTTTTAAACTAAAAGATATGATGAATACTTCAACTGCCGTAAAAATGGCGGAAGATAGACATCGATTTATGGAAAAATTTGTCGAACAATTTTTAAAAGAATGGGATGTTTAAACTTTTGAGATGAATCTGGTATGTTGGCGTAAACAAAATGCATTTTTTGTTAATTGTGATAAAATTTCTTCAAAAAAATAATTAATAAATATAAAATCAACAATTTACAATAATAATCAATAGTTTTCTTAGGTAGAACTTGCATTATTTTAATACTTGATATCATTCAAGTGACTTATGTGAATCTGCAAATATCACAATCATTAATGAAATAATAATAAAAGTATAGAGATAGAAGCGATTTTTATGGAAAATTTGCATAACATATAATTGAAATATTGTATTTTTGCAAGTCATACTTTTAAAGATTAATTTATGAAGCGTTTTAGAGAATATAAAGGATTGGATTTAACCGGTTTTGCCAAAGAAATACAAAAATTTTGGGAAGAAAATAAAATTTTTGAAAAATCTATTGACACCCGTCCCAAAGACAGAACATTTGTGTTTTACGAAGGACCGCCGTCAGCCAACGGAATGCCCGGTATTCATCACGTAATGGCAAGAACGGTCAAAGATTTGTTTAATCGATATAAAACGCTTCAAGGTTATCGTGTGCCGAGAAAAGCGGGCTGGGATACACACGGACTTCCCGTAGAACTCGGTGTTGAAAAAGCACTTGGAATTACCAAAGAAGATATCGGCAAAAAAATCAGTGTGGATGAATACAACGACGCTTGTAAAAAATCCGTAATGAAATACACCGATGTTTGGGAACGATTAACCAAAGAAATGGGGTATTGGGTGGATATGAATGATCCTTATATTACCTACAAACCCAAATATATGGAAAGCGTTTGGTGGCTTTTGAAACAGATATATGACAAAGGTTTGCTTTACAAAGGATATACGATCCAACCTTATTCGCCCAAAGCGGGAACCGGTTTGAGCACACATGAACTGAATATGCCCGGTTGTTACCGTGATGTTGCCGACCATACGGTGGTGGCACAATTCAAAGCCAAAGAAGAGAGTTTGCCCGAAAATCTACAAAATTTGGATGCACCTTTGTATTTCTTGGCTTGGACAACTACGCCTTGGACCTTGCCTTCCAATACGGCATTGGCGGTGGGACAGAAAATAGATTATGTGTTGGCAAAGACTTACAATCCTTATACTTTTCAAAAACAATATGTGATTTTGGCTAAAAATTTGGTAGGAAATCACTTTGGAAAGAAATTTGTTGCCGTTGATAACGAAACGGATTTTAATCAATTTGATGCCAAAACAAGTAAACAAATTCCTTATCAAATTTTGCAAGAATTTAAAGGAAAAGATTTGACGGGAATAAAATATGAACAACTTTTACCTTATGCTTTGCCTTACAAAAATCCCGAAAAGGCGTTTGTTGTAATTCCCGGTAATTTTGTTACTACGGAAGATGGAACGGGAATCGTTCATATAGCGCCTACTTTCGGTCAAGACGATGCCAAAGTTGCCAAAGAAGCCGGAGTTCCGCCTATGTTGGTATTGGACGAAAATGAAAATCCGGTTCCGCTGGTGGATTTACAAGGACGTTTTCGTAAAGAAATGGGAGAATTTGCCGGTCGATATGTCAAACAAGAATATTATACCGAAAATGACAACAAACCTACACGTCCGGTAGATGTGGATATCATTATCAAACTAAAAAACGAAAATTTGGCTTTCAATGCCGAAAAACACAAACACAGTTATCCGCATTGTTGGCGAACCGATAAACCGGTTTTGTATTATCCTTTGGATTCTTGGTTTATCAAAGTCCCTGCGGTTCGAGAACGGTTAATAGAATTGAACAAAACCATCAACTGGAAACCCAAATCCACCGGAGAAGGAAGATTCGGGCAATGGTTGGCAAATGCCAATGATTGGAATCTGTCCCGTTCGCGTTTTTGGGGAATTCCTTTGCCTATTTGGCGAACAGAAGACGGAAGTGAAGAAAAAATTATCGGATCGGTGGAAGAGCTTATGCAAGAAATTGATAAATCCATCCAAGCGGGATTGATGACAGAACATCCTTTCCCTGATTTTAAAGTAGGGGATATGTCCGATGAAAATTATGAAAAAATAGATTTACATAAAAATTATGTCGATAAAATTATTTTGGTATCCGATTCCGGAAAACCAATGAAACGTGAAGCGGATTTGATTGATGTTTGGTTTGATTCCGGTTCGATGCCTTATGCGCAATGGCATTATCCTTTTGAAAACAAAAATCTCATCGACAAAAGAGAATTTTTCCCTGCTGATTTCATTGCAGAAGGCGTTGATCAAACCCGTGGTTGGTTCTATACTTTACATACCATTGCCACGATGGTTTTTGACTCGGTAGCTTATAAAAATGTGGTTTCCAACGGATTGGTATTGGATGCCAAAGGACAAAAAATGTCCAAACGATTGGGAAATGCCGTTGAACCTTTTTCAACTTTGGAAAAATACAGCCCCGATGCGACACGCTGGTATATGATTTGGAATGCCAATCCTTGGGATAATCTCAAATTTGATGTCAAAGGAATCGAAGAAGTGCGTCGTAAATTTTTCGGAACGCTTTACAATACTTACGGATTTTTCAGTCTATATGCCAATGTGGATGGTTTTGTGTATAATGAAGACGAAATTCCCTATAAAGAACGACCCGAATTGGACAGATGGATACTTTCCGAATTAAATACCTTGATTGAAAAAGTTACCGGTTTTTATGAAGATTTCGAACCGACCAAAGTAGCAAGAGCCATACAAAAATTTGTTATTGACGATTTGAGTAATTGGTATGTGCGTTTAAGCCGCAGACGTTTCTGGAAAGGTCAGATGGGGACGGACAAAATATCGGCTTATCAAACCTTGTATCACGCTTTGAATACCATAGCCAAATTAATGGCGCCTATTGCTCCTTTTTATGCGGATAGATTATATAAAGATTTGAATGAAGTAACCGGTATGGAAAATTTTGAATCGGTGCATTTGGCTGATTTTCCCCTGGCAAAACCGGAAGAAGTGGATAAAGATTTGGAACGCAAAATGCAAAAAGCACAATTGGTATCATCGTTGGCTTTATCCTTGCGAAAAAAAGAAAAAATCAAAGTTCGCCAACCTTTGCAACGTTTGATGATACCTGTATTATCCGAACAAGACCGTGAAGATTTGGAAGCAGTCAAAGACATTATCCTTTCCGAAATCAATGTAAAAGAATTGGAATTGCTCGATGATGCTTCGGGAGTAATTGTAAAAACCATAAAACCTAATTTCAAAGTATTGGGACCTAAATATGGTAAAGAAATGGGAAAAATTGCAGGAAAAATCAATCAACTACAACCGGCAGATATCGAAAAATTGGAGAAAGAAGGTAGTTTGGAATTGGATTTGGGTGATAGAAAAATATTATTGAATAAAGATGAAGTGGAAATTTTGGCAAAAGAAATCAAAGGTTGGACCATAGCCCAACAAGATGATGTTTTGGTGGCTTTGGATATCCATATTACCGATGATTTACGAAAAGAAGGAATTGCGAGGGATTTGATCAATCGTATCCAAAATCTCAGAAAAGAAAAAGGTTTGGAAGTAACCGATAGGATAGATATCAGTTTGCTTACAAATGAAGAATTAAAAAATGCCGTGGATTCTTTTGAAGATTATATCAAAAGTGAAACTCTAACGGATGAAATTCAATGGAAAGATCAAGCAAAGGAAGAAATGGTGGAAATAGAATTTGATAATATCAATACAAAAATTTTATTGAATAAAAAATAAATATTTTATAAAAATTCTAAAAAAATTAACTTTTGGACTGATAATAATGCTTAATA
>JALSTJ010000052.1 GCA_026983815.1 Flavobacteriales bacterium | reverse complement strand
TCTGTCGCGCACATTTACGCCGATAACAATTCTACGATGGGTATCATCACGGGAAATTTTAGCAGCTGCTTTGGCATATTTTATTTCGGCCACTTCACTCATAGGAATTTTTCCTCCCGAAGGCAAATCGATATAAAGATTTTTCAAATTATCCAAATCTTTACGTTGGGTGGAATCCAAACGCACAACCAAATCGAAGCGTTTTTCGCCTTCAAAAATTATCCCGGCTGCTTCTCCTGAAAATCCCATTGTAATTACTTTGTTTATATCGGCAATATTCAATCCGTATCTTGCAATTTTATTTCTATCGAATTTTACCAACATTTGCGGCAATCCGGCAACTTTTTCAACCGTTATATCTGCCGCTCCCGGGATATTTTGAATTTTGCTTTTGATTTCATTGGCTTTTTTATACAAAATATCCAAGTCCTCACCGAAAATTTTAATTGCTATATCAGACCTTGCACCGGAAATCAGTTCGTTAAAACGCATCTCAATAGGTTGAGTAAATTCCATTTCCACATTGGGAATAACGGCAAGTGCTTCTTTGAATTTATTCGCCAGTTCATCTTTGGTTTCAGCAGTTTTCCATTCGTTTTTGGGTTTTAAAGAGATAAAAATATCCGCTTCCTCCATAGACATCGGGTCGGTGGGAACTTCTCCCGCTCCAATACGACTAACCACTTGACGCACTTCCGGAAATTGTTTTAATATGCTTTCTACTTTTGTAGTCGTTTCCGTAGTTTTTTTCAATGAAGTTCCGGTTTTTAACACGGGTTGAATTACAAAATCACCTTCGTCCAAAGTCGGGACAAATTCAGCCCCCAATTTGGAAAATATAAAAAATGCCGATACCAAAACGATCAAAGCTCCTCCAATTACAAATTTTCTATGATTCATTGCCCAACGGATAGAAGGATCATACATTCGGTTAATAAAATTCATCAAGCGAAATGAAATATTGTTTTTGGAATTTTCAACCGGTTTTAAAGCTACGGATGCCAAGGCAGGAACATAAGTCATACCCAAAATCATCGCTCCGATAATAGCAAAACTAAAAGTGATGGCCATCGGGCGGAACATTTTTCCTTCAACCCCTCCCAAAGTCAAAATAGGTAAAAAAACTATCAAAATTATCAACTGTCCGAATATTGCCGACGACATCATTTTGGTTGCGGCTTTATGTGTAATTTCATCATTTATAGCTTGCCGTCCGACTTTATCCAAATTAAACAATTCTTTTCGTCTTAAAAACATTTGGAAAGCGATAAATTCCACAATAATAACCGCTCCATCTATAATAATACCGAAATCTATGGCTCCCAAACTCATCAAGTTGGCATCCACACCAAAAATATACATCAGCCCCAGTGTAAAAAGTAAAGCCAAAGGAATAATAGATGAAATAACCAAGCCCGAACGCCAATTTCCCAAAAGCAAAATCACGATAAACACCACGATTAAACTTCCTAAAATCAGGTTTTCGTAAATGGTAAAAGTTGTTTTGGCAACCAGTTCACTTCTATCCAAAAACGGATTGATATAAACGCCTTCGGGTAAAGATTTTTGTATTTCTTTTACTCTTTTATGAATGGCATCCATAACATTTTTTTCATTAGCACCTTTGAGCATCATTACTTGTCCCATTACTTTTTCTCCTTCACCATTTGCCGTAACTGCACCAAAACGTGTAGCGGAACCGTAACCCACTTGTGCAACATCTTCGATCAAAACGGGGATACCGTCTTTTTCTCCGATAACCGTTTTACGTATATCATCCAAATCGGTTATCAAGCCTTCTCCACGAATAAAGTAAGATTGATTAACCTTTTCGATATATCCGCCACCGGCAACCGAATTATTTTTTTCCAAAGCTGTAAAAATATCCGAAATACTTACATCCATTGCGTTGAGCTTTTGCGTATTTACGGCAACTTCATATTGTTTAAGCAATCCGCCCCAAGTATTAATTTCCACAACTCCTTCAATTCCCGAAAGTTGTCTTTTGACAATCCAATCTTGTATGGTACGCAAACTCATTGCATCATATTGGTCTTTATATCCTTCTTTTACATCCAGAATATATTGATAAACTTCACCTAAACCGGTAGTAATCGGACCCATTTCGGGTGATCCGAATCCTTCGGGAATATTTTCACGCACTTTTATCAATTTTTCGGC
The DNA here is from genome assembly GCA_026983815.1 of Flavobacteriales bacterium. Classification (GTDB taxonomy): domain Bacteria; phylum Bacteroidota; class Bacteroidia; order Flavobacteriales; family Flavobacteriaceae; genus JALSPZ01. The sequence continues at coordinate 2,140 of JALSTJ010000052.1, read as the reverse complement.
AATTAACTGACGGGGTAAATAAGTTCCCATTTTTTCTTTGAAAACAATAGTAACTACGGATAAACCGAATTTTGATGTAGAACGTATTTCTTCAACCCCCGGAAGGTTTGACATTTCCAATTCCACGGGATAAGTAATGTATTTTTCTATATCCAAAGTGGATAAATTTCGCGAAGTGGTAATCACTTGCACTTGATTATTGGTAACATCCGGCACGGCTCCGATCGAAAGATGTTGAACCGAATAAATTCCGAAGCCGGCTACAATAAAGGTAAACAGAAAGATGATAAACCTGTTCTTTATACTGAATTTTATAATTTTTGAAAGCATAATTTTTATTTTTTATCAATTGAATTTTTATTGTTATAAGCTTTTTGAGCCAATAGCAATATTTTAAATCATCTGTATATCAATGATTTAATTTGTATTTAAGACTAAAAAATTATGCTTGACGCGGAGGTTGTAAAATCTTATTTACGGAAGGGATAAGCGTTTTTTCCAAATAATAAAAATTTTGACTGTTTTCAGCCGGAAATTCCAACTTATCGTCTATAAAACGAATATCAACAAAACCCAAATCCGGATGTATATTAATACCTTTGTTATCGTGTTTATGTTGATGTTCCCGATGATCTTTTTTATGTTGTTCTTTGTGTTGTTCTTTTAATTTTCCGAAATGTTTCGACCAAAAAGTTGCAAAATTGTCTCCGTATTTTGTTTTATGCAATTGATAATCCGCTATAATCTCACCTAATTCGTATCCAAAGTCCACATATAGATTAAGCGACTGAAATAAGATAAGAGCAGCTATCGAAATATTTATTGCAAATTTCATATCACAAAAGTAATTCCGGCAAACTTATAATACATAACAAATCAATAGATTTTTTTTATAATGCAATAAATATTCTCTAAAAAGTCTTAATTTTGAATAAAGCTTCCCGATATGAGTAAACAAAAGAAAATACTTCAAAACTATTTGAATCGAGACAGCCGTATGCGTGATATCTATCACGATATGAGCCCGTATAAAGTCAAAGAAATTCTATTGGTATCCAACCTATACGATGCCTTTTCGTTGAACAAAGACGGAAAATTTTCGGAAATTATGCTATATGATTACGGCAAACTCAATCTGACCTCTTTACCTAGGATAACGGGAGTTTATTCCACCGAAGAAACTTTTGAACAATTACAAATCAAGAATATCGATATGGTGGTGGTAACCGTCGGTTTTAATATTCAACGCCCTTTGAAAATTATCAAAAAAATAAAAGAAAAATATCCCGATTTACCTATTTTTATCTTGTTAAATAATACCAATCACCTTAAATATTTACAACAAAAACAAGCGGAAACCGGTTTTGACAAAATATTTGTTTGGGACGGCGAATCCCGGATATTTTTTGCAATGATCAAATATTTGGAAGATTTGAGAAATGCCGAAAATGATAGTAAATTAGCATCGGTGCGAATGATTTTAGTAGTGGAAGATAATCCTATTTTTTATTCCAATTATCTCAATGTTTTATACAAAATGGTTTTTAAACAAACCAATAAAATCATTGATGAGATTAAAATGGATAAACTTTACAAAGTTTTAAAACTCCGTGCGCGTCCCAAAATACTTTTGGCGACCAATTATGAGGAAGCGATGCAACTATTCAAAAAATTCAAAGAAAATATCTTTGTAACCATTTCGGATGTTCAGTTTCCCAAAAACGGAAAATTGGAACCCGATACCGGATTTCAACTGATTAAAGAAATACGTAAAGAAAAACCCGGACTACCTATTGTGATGCTATCATCCGATGAAAAACAAAAAGAAAAAGCCGCTTGTCAGAATATTACTTTTATCGATAAAAACGATGAAGATCTCTATCAAAAACTCCTACACGAAGTGGTTCAAAAAATCGGCTTCGGGGATTTTATTTTTAGAGATAAGGAAGGGAATCCCATTGAAAGAGCCGGCACATTAAAAGAATTTGAAAAAAAATTGAAAAACGTCCCGCAAGAAAGTATCGATTATCACGCCAAACGCGATGACTTTTCGCTTTGGCTGATGGCACGCTCCGAAATTCAATTAGCCAAAATTTTGGTGGCAAAAAAAGCCCATCATTTTAAAAATATTGAAGAAATA